>JAXDMF010000067.1:0-13255 GCA_034666205.1 Gemmatimonadales bacterium | reverse complement strand
TTGCGCCCGATCGGAGAAGAGCCTCCGATTGCGATAGAGATAGACCGCGAAGGAGTACACCGTGAGCAACGCCGCGCAGGCGAGGGTGACCGCGACGAAGCCGCCGTGGAACTCGTTCCAGTATTGGGCATACTGGTTATGCTCCCAGCCCATTGGCTTCCGGGCGTCCCGGAAGGCAAACCACAGAATCACTGCGCCGACGAAGATGTTCTGAATCGTGGTCTTGAGCTTTCCCGCCCCGGCGGCCGGGATCACCACGCCGCGCCGGCTGGCCCACCAGCGAAAGCCGGTCATCGCCAGCTCACGGCCAATCAGCAGGAGACACACCCAGAGTGGAATACTGCCCCAGATCGGGATGTCGTAGAGATCGTGACGCTGGCGGGAGATCCAGTAGATCGGGATCAGAGTCGCGAAGAGCAGCAGCTTATCGGCGATGGGATCGAGGAGCTTACCGAGGTCGGTCACCTCGTTGCGGCTGCGGGCCAGGTGACCGTCGTAGATGTCGCTCACGGCGGCAATGATGAAGATGACGAAGGCGATCAGCTTGGGCCAGTAACCGTCGATGAACGGCAGCAGCGCGATGACGGGGGTAAAGCAGATCCGCACCAGCGTGATGATATTGGGCAGCGTCCACATAACTATCCTACCCCAGCGTCTTGACGACGGTCTTGCTGATGGCCTTCAGCGTGTCGAAGACCCCTTCACCGGTGAGTGCCACCGCTTCGAAGTACGGAGCCCGCTCGATCCAGTGCCCGTCTTCCTGGTTGACGAGAAACTCGGAGTCATGGTGCGGATCCGGCGTCACCCGCTGCTTGGCAGGCTCGGACACAGGCCAGCCTGGGTTGAGCGCCGCCTGCAGCTCGTCGATCGGCGCGGCGTTGGGCAGGTCGCGCTTGTTGTACTGGATTGCGAAGGGGAGCTTGGTGACATCGTAGCCGTGCTGCGTCATGTTCTCGTACAGGTTCTGCATCGCCTCGATGTTCGCGTCCATGCGCTCGATCTGGCTGTCCGCCACGAACACGACGCCATCGACCCCTTTGAGAATCAGCTTCCGCGAGGCGTTGTAGTACACCTGGCCGGGAACGGTGTAGAGGTGGAACTTGACCTTGAAGCCACGGATGTTCCCGAGATCCACCGGAAGGAAGTCGAAGAAGAGCGTCCGCTCCGTCTCGGTTGCCAGGGAGATCATCTTGCCGCGTGAGGCCGGAGCCACCTTGTTGTACACGTGCTCGAGGTTGGTGGTCTTCCCGCCCAAGCCGGGGCCGTAGTAGACCAGCTTGCAGTTGATCTCGCGCGAGGCGTAGTTGATCATCGACATGGGTGCGTTTCCTCAGGCCCCGAACAGTTTGTCGATCTCGTCTTCCGCCTCACCCAGAAACTCGGATTCCACGCCCGGCGCACTGGTACCATCGCGATTGAACATATCGGTGAACACCTGCGTCAATTGGCCCACCGTCGCCTTCACCCGCAACTTGACCATCCCCAACGTGGTGCGGTTGTCGAAGAGCACCACTAGGATGACCCGCCGCGCGATATCGGCCAGGTACATCGACTCGCGCTCGCCCTGGTGGAACAGGGCCCCGAACTCCGTCTCGCCCAGCATGCGGGCAAGCTGGTCGTTGGCGCTGAAGTCGGCGGCGGTCAGGGACGCGAACGCGGTCGGGTCGAAGGCGGGCGTCTGGCCCACCGTCGCCACCATCTGTCCGGTCCGGTCCACGATCAGCGCGGTCCGGGCGTTCGACTCCCCGAGAAAGCTGCCGAGGATCGATTGAATGCGCTGGGCGTCTTCCTCCCGGAAGGACCAGCTCGAAGCACCGCTCATCGACCCTGCCTCATACGATGGTGGCCTCCATGCGGCGCACGATCGCCTCCGCGCGCCGGCGCAGCATCGGCTGCCGCTCCCAGGCGAGATAGTCCCGGAGCAGACGTACGGTCTCCACCTCGTTCTGCCCGGCCAGAAAACCCAGCGCAGCAAGGCGGCGGAGCGGTCGGGGGCTGAACAGATCGCGGCGGTGATACGTCAGCCGGCGCTGCGCCGCCAGCCAGCCGGCCGAGGCACCAAGCAGGACCGCGCCGGCGAAGACCCAGCCACGGGAGCGCATCAGGTCACCTCCTGCCGCGCCACCAGCGCGTGCGCCAGGGTGACGCCATCGACGTACTCGAGGTCCCCACCCATGGGGAGCCCGCGAGCGAGCCGGGTCACCCGCACATCCATCCCCGACAGCAGCTGCTGAATGTAGGTCGCCGTCACTTCGCCTTCCATCGAGGGGTTGGTCGCGAGGATGACCTCCCGAACCCCACCCTTCTGGACTCGGAGCACCAGCCCCTCCAACCTGAGCGCCTCGGGTCCGATGCCATCCAGCGGCGACAGATGACCGCCCAGGACGTGATAATGCCCCCGAAAATCGGTAGATCGATCCACCACCGCCACCGTCGACGGCTCTTCTACCACGCAGACCAGGCCCGCGTCCCGCCGGGGATCGCGACAGATGGCGCACGGCTGCTCTTCGGTGAGGTTGCCACAATCCTCGCAAGCCCGGACCCGCTCGGTTACCGAGGCAAGTACAGCCGCGAGCCGTCCGGCCTGTTCGGGAGGTTGTTGGAGCAGATGAAAGGTGAGCCGCTGGGCGGTCTTCCGGCCGATCCCCGGGAGCCTGGCCAGTTCGGTGATCAGCTCCTCGATCGCGCTCACCGGTCAGAAAGGCGAGGCAAAAGGCAGCGGCGGCACCTTCCGCATCTCGGCTTGAAGCATCTCGGCGGCGCGGCGCTGAGCCTCTGCGACCGCGGTGAGCACCAGCTCGCTGAGGAAATCGGCGTCGCGGTCCTGGAAGACCGTGGGGTCGATCGAGACCGCACGCACGGTGCCCCGGCCATCGGCGGTGACCCGGACCATGCCGCCGCCGGCTGTCGTCTCGATGGTGCGGTTGGCCAGCTCGCTCTGCAGTTGCTGCAGCCGGCCTTGCACCTGCTGCCCGAGCTGAAAGAGTTGCTGAAGATCTGCCATGCTATCGGGTAATCCTGCCATGGTCGGGAAAGTAGGGGTGAGCGTGGGCGACTGCAATAAGCTGCAGTCACGAGTCCCGAGTCGCGAGCTCTAGCCTCAAGTATCGGATCGGGGTTGCTGCCCTCGAATTGCTCCCCAAGCCGCCGGGCTCGTGACTCTCGAGACTCTAATCCACTATCTCCAAATCTAATGCATCGGCTGCCGTATCTAGGGCGGGGTCCTGGGACCGGAACTCTCGCAAGCGCTCGGCATTGAGGCTCGATTCGGACATCCTTCGGGGCTTGCTCGGCGAGGCCTCCTGGGTGGCCGGTGCAGCGGTGACCCGGAGGCGCACCGGCTGGCCGAGGCTCCGGCTGAGAACCTCCTCGACCTTACTGGCCTCCTGGAGCAGCCGCTCGGTGAAGAGCGGATTGGCCTCACGCATGACGACGGTGAGCCAGGGCAGGTCGAGCTCCACCGGCTCGGTCGCCGCGAATGCCTCGCCCAGGAAGCGACTGTATGCCCTGACGGCCATCACCATGGCAGGCCAGGCAGAGCTGATGGCGTCGAGGGCGGGGGAGGGAGGCGGGGAAGCAAGGAAGCGGGGAGGCGCCAGCGGTGGGGAACTGGGCTGCGCCTTAGAGGCTTCCGGCCGAGTCGGCGAACCCTTCGGTGCATTGGGAGCAGGGGCTTGGATGCCCTGCCCCGTTGGGGCTTCCTGCTTCACTTCCCCGCTTCCCCGCTTCCCCGCGTCCGTACCCTGCTTCCCCGCTTCCCCACTTCCCCGCCTCCCCGCCCCTATCACCTGCTCGAGATCCACGGTCCGGTCCATCATCGCCCAGCGGAGCAGCAGGGTTTCCACCACCAGCCGAGGGCTCACGCTGCGCCTGATTCCGGTCTCATTATCCGCGAGAAGCCTCAGCATCCGGAGCACATCTCCCGCGTCCAGCCGGTCACGGTAGCGCTCGAGGGTGGCACGCAACGCCTCGGTCAGCCCCTCGGGCTCCGCACCGACCTGCAGCATGAGCAACCCGCGAAGAACGTCCGCCACCCCGCCGATGAACTCGGCGAGGTCCACTCCGGCCTCCATCAGGCGATCGAGCAAGGCGAAGACACCGGCTGGGCGGCGCTCCGCGACCAGCTGCAGCACTTCCTCGTAGAGCTCCTCATGCACCAAGCCGAGCACCTCGCGCACCCGCTCAGCGGTGACGGCACCCTCGCCGAAGCTGAGGCACTGGTCCAGGACGGAGAGCGCGTCCCGCATGCCACCGTCGGCGTGGCGGGCGATCAGGATGAGGGCATCGTCATCCGCCTGAAGCTGTTCGGCCGCCAGCACCTGCCGGAGCCGATCGCGGATGGCAACCGGACCAATGCGGCGAAAGTCGAACCGCTGCAAGCGGGACATGACGGGGGCGGCTGCGGCCGCGATCTTCTGGGGTTCGGTCGTGGCGAACACGAACACGACGCCGGGAGGCGGCTCCTCGAGAATCTTGAGCAGCGCGTTCCATGCCTCCCGGGTCAGCATGTGGGCCTCGTCCACGATGTAGACCTTGTGGTGCCCCTCTCTCGACGCCGCGTACATGGCCCGCTCACGCAGGTCGCGAGCATCATCGACGCCCCGATTGCTGGCGGCGTCGATCTCGACCACGTCGAGGTCGGCCGATCCGTTCCACACCCGGAGGCAGTTCTCACATGCCCCGCAGGGTTCGCCCGAGGGCTCCCGTTGCGGGCAGTTGAGCGCCATGGCCAGGATGCGCGCGGCCGTAGTCTTCCCCACGCCCCGGGGCCCGGTGAGCAAGTAGCCGTGGCCAACCCGCCCGCGGGATACGGCGCCCCGCAGGACGGCCGCGACGTGGTCCTGTACCAGGAGATCGGCAAAGCGCTTGGGGCGATATCGGCGAGCGAGGGCGATCATATCAGCGGGGCAGGAGGGCAAATGGGCAGCGGGGCAGTAAGACCCCTGCCCCGCTGAAAGAAAAGTGCCTCAGGCACCCCGAAGCAACACCGGACATCGCTTAGCGCTGCTACCGGCGAGGTCCTGACGCGGTTCACGCGCCGGCGCCCTTCGGACCTGAGGCACTAGTAATATAACCCGGCCATGGGCGGCAGGAAACCGCGGACTCAACGATGCGGGGCGAGGCTGGAGTTGTAAATGTCAACCGCGTACTTCCAGGTTCCGTCCGGCTGCTTCTTGAGAATGTCCACGAATTTCCCTTCATCCGCGATCCCCGGTACGCTCTTTGACTTCGGCACCGCGGTGAACCGATAGTGTCCCATATCGTAGGCCAGGTCCCCGCGCCCTTCGATGATGTCGGGAGAAATCTCGAACGTCACGGTGTAAGCATCGAGCAGGCCGCCCCAGAAGGCCCGGATGGCGGCGCGACCCCGCTGGACCGGAAGATTGGGCGGCAGCAGCGAGGCATCGCCGGCGTAGACCGCAGCGACGGCCGTGGCATCGCCGGCGTTGACCGCAGCCGCGAAGGCCGAATCCGCGGCAGCGATCCCCGCTGAGTCGCTCGCCGAGAGCGCGGCGGGTGCATCCCCACCGCTGGCGGCCGGCCCACGGCTTCCGGGTCGGCAGGCCGACATGCCGATGGCCATCACAACCAGTACCCACGCACTACGACAAAGCTCGAGCACAGCTGCCTCCACTTGAAGTGATCGTCGAGTTGAGCTCAGCCGAGAATGGCGCGCTGACGCTGCTGCATCTTGCGCAGCTCCCACGTCTCCGCTACCACCGCACCGAGCAGGAAAACGATCGCGGTATAGTACACCCACAGGATGAACAGCACTGCCGCACCCAGGTTGGCATCGCCGCCTTGCGACTCAAAGGAGGCGAAGTTGGCGAGGTACAGGCCGTACAGTCTTTTGGCGACCTCGAAGAGCACGGCCGTGAAGATCGAGGCCAGCAGCCCGGTGCTCCAGGGGAGCCGGCGCACCGAGGCATACCGGTAGGTCACGTAAAAGAGGGACACGGAAAAGGCGAAGGCGAGCAGCTCAGCAACCAGGCGGCCGAGGGTGGAGAGGAAGAACGCGAGCTGGGGAACGCTGGCAGCGCCCCGCGCCTGGAGAATCGCGAGTCCGGTCGTGAGCAGGGTATTGGCCAGGAACAGGATGACGGTGCCCACGACCATGAATGAATCGCGGACCTTGGCCAGGAGGTACACCAGGAGAAACGATTTCGGCCGGGGCGGCCGCACCGACACGTCGTAGATGTCGTTGAGCGAGGTCCGGATGCCGGCGAAGAGACGGGTACTGAACCAGAGGAAAGCCGGGGCGGCATACACCGAGAGCTTTCCCCGGTTCTCGGTGATGCCGGTCAGCAGCCGCTCGATGACGCCGAAAGGATCCTGGCCCGGCAATGCCGAGTGGGGGGGCAGGAAGCGATGGAACAGGGTGAGGGTATCGGCCTCGGGCCCTTGGGTCACTGCCTGCGCCAGGTGGGTGAAGCCGATCAGCAGCAGCAGGACGAACGGCACCGCCGCCAGCAGCGCGTCGAAGGTCAGGGCACTTGCGAGGAACGGAAGGTTGTCTTCGTCGGCCGCCTGCAACGTGCGGCGAATGAAGCCGGCGGGTGAATGGTGCCACCCGCCCGGCCGAACGCCGCTCAGGCGAGCGGCTCCTCGAGATCAGCAGGCGCCCGTCGCCGCGCGCGCGCGTCCGCCAGCCGCCGTTCCAGCTCCTCTCGGGGCGACGACCTGGGGCTGCGGCCCTGGAAGCCGTGGGCCTCGAGGTCGCCCTCGTTTTCCTCGTCCTCGTCCTCGTCCATGACGCCTTCCAGCGAGTCCTTGGCGCCGCCGAACTGCTGGGTGATCTCGTCCAGTTTTTCCTCGGTCATGGCGCGGAACTTCCACAGCTTACGCTGGAGATTGCGACGGGTTTCTTCGCCGGTGCTCGGCGCGTAGAGCAGCGCCACCCCGGCGCCGAGCAGCGCGCCCCAGAAGAGCCATTTGGCAGACGAGTCGCCTCCCCGCTCCACGTATACGACTTCCCTATGCTGATTGCGACGCATGCGGTTCCTCCTATTCCCCGGCATCCGGGTCGTCGGCCGCCGCAACCAGCACCGGCTTGAGCGCCGCATGGTGCTGTATGGGGGCCTGGATGAATCGGTGTACCTGGTCCTCCGTGCCGTTCACGTTCAACTGCTCGAACAGAAATGCAAAGGTCCTCTCCAGATCGGCC
Organism: Gemmatimonadales bacterium; assembly: GCA_034666205.1. Classification (GTDB taxonomy): domain Bacteria; phylum Gemmatimonadota; class Gemmatimonadetes; order Gemmatimonadales; family GWC2-71-9; genus CAVVWJ01. Next base: position 6,090 of record JAXDMF010000067.1, on the reverse strand, counting down.
GCGATGGCGCTGCGCACGTCCTCCGACATCGACCACAGATCGCGCTTGAACGGGCCGATCGCCTTCTTGCGCGCCTTATAGTAGAACTGCTCGTTGGTGTCTCCGCTCTTGCGCTCGCTCGCGGCATTCTCGTCCAGCCAGGTGCGCATCCGCTCTCTCAGATCGGCCGGGAGTCTCGGGTGATCGAACACGATGTTCTGGAAGTTGGTCGCGAGGTGGATCTCGGCGGTCTCGATCCGGGGGAAGTTCCCAAAGGCATTGGAGGGGAGTGTGCTGGCCCCGTGCTGCACGGCCCCAGCCAGCTCATATTCCTCTCGAGCCACCTTCGAGAGGGCGGCCAGGGCCTGGAGGTCCAGTTTCACGTCCGCGATGCTCCCATCGGGAAGCACCACACCTCCGTGGGAGGTGCCGGTCTGAACCGAGATCTTGCTGATGCCGGCCTGCCCGCCGCCAGCGGCAAGGCTCCGATTGTAGCCCTGCATGAAGGCGTGCAGCTCCTCCACGGTGCTGTTCTTCATCCCGACCTCGCCGATCTCCGCACCGACGGAGACGGTCACTCCCTCCGGCTCGAGCCCTCGAATGAAGCGAGTGATGTCGGCGGCGCGCTCGTAGTTGGTCCGTTGCTGCTCCGACAGGGTCGGCCGGGAAAGATCCACTAGCGTGGAGGTGTCCACGTCGATGTTGTAGAAGCCCGCACCGACCTCCTCCGCGATGAGCTTCTTCACCTCACCGACCTCTCCCTCCGGATCCGCCTGGTACTTCTTGTGGTTCACCTGGCAATGGTCGCCCTGGATGAACAGCGGAAGGGTGTAGCCTTCGCGGAGCGCGGCGGCGATCATCACCGAGACGTACTCGGCCGGACGCTGCTCAGTATAGGCGATCTCCGACCGGGCGATCTCGAGGATGATAGCGCCGGCCTTGCGGACCCGGGCGGCGCGGAAGATTGCCCTGGCGGTGTCGTACGCGAGCATCCGCACGTTCATGGCCGGCACAGTGAAGCCACCACACTCGCCGCGCCCACGGGCCAGGTACAGATCGTTGATCGAGGCCGGCCGGGCCCCGGTCGCCTGCCCCAGCTCCCAGAGAAGCCACCGGGCTGCCTCGCGCTCACCGGCGGAGCCGAAAACGGCCTGCCAGGCCAGCCGGTCGGTGGCCACGGAGCGCAGCTTCGACGGGTCCCGCACCTTGACCCCACCCGGCACCTGACTGATCGCACCATCGTACAGATCTACCACTCGCTGGATTGCATCTGCCATGCCGGTCCATCCTCTTGGAAAATCTTGGCCTGGGGCTGTTCGCGAAAGGTAGGGCTGGAGCTGGAGAGCGTCAAACGGGCGCAGGATCAGACCACGTCGCTCGAGGACTGATCGCTCTCTTCCGCCCCATACCCAGGCCGGCCCATCGCGGCGTAGGTGAGTCGCTTTCCCAGCTCCACACCGGGCTGATCGAACGGGTCGATGCCGTACCAGGCACCCGCGTACCCGGCGGCGAGCTGGAAGAACATGATGGCCTCTCCCAACGTTTCCGCCGACAGATCGGGGAACCGGAGAGTGCAGTTCATTCGCCCCATCTGGGCCAACGCGGCCGAGGTGGCCTGGTACTCCGCCCGGAGCAGCTCTCCCAGGGTATGGCCCGGTAAGTACGCCAGGTCGGGAGGAAGCGCCTCCGGAAGGTCGGGCTCATTCGGTATCGTCACGTCCACGCCGAAGTCCTCGACGCTGACGAAGGTGATCACCTTGTCGAAGGGACCTTCCATGAACAGTTGCACCTGGCTGTGTTGGTCGGTAGCGCCCACCGCGGCAAGCGGAGTGGGTCCGAGATGAACCACCTTGCCACTCCGATCGACCCGCTTCCCCAGGCTTTCGGCCCACAACTGCCGGTACCACTCAGCGAACTCTCGCAGCCGATCGGTGTACGGCATCAGCACGTGCACCCGGGCCCCGAGCGTGATGTCGGCCGACCAGTGCAGGGCAGCATAGAGTGCGGGCGGGTTCTGGAGCAGGTCGTCTGATTCCGAGCGCTCCAGTGCTCGACGGGCGCCAGACAACAGCCCATCGACGTCGATGCCGACCAGCGCCGCCGGCAGGAGTCCTACGGGCGAGAGTACACTGAATCTGCCGCCGACACCCGCGGGTACGTCGAGTGTGGGGACGTGATCGCGCCGGGCCAGCTCCCGTAGCGCTCCCCGGTCTGGGTCCGTCGTGAACACCAGGTGGCGGTCCGCCGCCTGCCCGAGGGCCTTTTCCAGCCAGGCGCGCACCACGAGGTACTGCGCCATCGTCTCGGCCGTCCCCCCGGACTTGCTAATCACGTTTACCAGCACCCGCCGGGGATCGATTCGCTCCAGGGCCGCCGCCACCGAGGTGGGATCCACGTTCTCCAGGACCGTCAGCCGGGGAAAGACTTCCCTTCCCTCGTCATCCCACTCGTTCCATCCCGGCCGCCGGAGCGCGTTGAGCAGAGCCTTGGTACCCAGCGCAGACCCACCGATGCCCAACACCAATACGTGATCGTGCGCCTGGCCGAGCCCTTCGGCGAACGTCTTGATGGCACGCACGGTCGGGCCTTGATCGACCAGTCCGTAGAAGCCGTACTCCCCGGCCGCTCGGCGGCTTTGCACTTCCTGACGGACCTGGGTAAATCGCCGGGCCAGATCGGCCAGTTGCTCGCGGGGGAGCCCATGCTCGCCATCGAGGGCGTCGCGAAGCATGCGCCCGTAGGCCAGCCGGATCATGCTACCTCCACCGTCAATCCGTCATATGCGGGCAGGATGCCAGTCGGGAGCTTGGCCTCCAGGTCTGCGTGGCCGGTCTCGTGGGTCAGATGCGTGAGGTAGGTCCGCCGGGCACCCAGCGCCTGGGCCGTCTCCACAGCTTCGGCGATGCTCATGTGGGTTGGGTGAGGACGCCACCACAGGGCATTGAGCACGAGCACGTCGAGATCGCGAAGCCGCTCCCGCTCGGGCCCGCCGATTGCCTTGACATCGGTGATGTACGCGAGATTCCCGAAGCGGTAGCCGAACACCCGCAGGTGACCGTGCTGGAACGCGAGCGGGAGAACCGCGACACCAGCGACGTCGATCATCCGGTCCGGCTCGGCCACATGCAGGCTCAGCATGGGTTTCGAGGTTCCCTCGAAGGGATGCACCGCATCGTCGAAAATGTAATTGAATGAAGCGCGCAGACGCTCCAGCGTTTCGGCGGGCCCATAGAGCGGTAGCGGTTCCCGGCGCCGGACCGAGAAGATGCGCAGATCGTCGATCCCGTTGATGTGATCGGCATGCTCGTGGGTGTAGACCACCGCATCGATCCGGGAAAATCCGGCGGTGAGGAGCTGAAGGCGAAGCTCAGGTGGCGTGTCGATGAGTATGGTCGAGCCGGCGGACTCGAGGACTGCTCCCGAGCGGGTCCGCTTGTCCCGCGGGTCGGCCGAGCGACAGACCGCGCAGTCGCACCCGATCTGGGGCACGCCGAACGACGTGCCCGTGCCCAGGAACGTGAGCCGCATCTTCTAAACTGCTTCGACCTTGAGGAGGTTGGTAGTCCCGGGCATGTCGAAGGGAACGCCGGCAGTCACCACCAAGCGCTCGCCCGGCTGGGCCAGGCCGCGCTCGAGGATCTGCTGCCGCGCCACCGCGAGCATGCTGTCGTAGTTGGTGGAGTGTTCGGTCAGCGCCGGCGTGACTCCCCACACGAGCGACAGCTGCCGGAATGTCTCCGGCTCCGGGGTGCAGGCAAAGACCGGCACCGTCGGGCGGCAGGTGGCCACCTTCCGCGCGGTGAATCCGCTGCTGGTAAAGCAGACGATGAGGGGCGCCGACAGCATCTCCGCCGCCGCGCAGACCGCGACGGCGATGGCGTCCTCGGTGCGGATGGGACCGCTCTGGAGCGAGCGGTTGTGGTGCAACAGCGCCCCATCGTCCGCGGAGCGGCGGCCCAACGCGAGGTCGATGGAGGCGCCGCGCGCCTGTCGCTGGCTCTCCATCTCCCGGGCAATGCGGTCCATGGCCTGCACCGCCTCCAGCGGATACTCCCCGACCGCGGTCTCGGCGGAGAGCATGACCGCGTCGGTTCCATCCAGAATGGCGTTGGCGACGTCGGACGCCTCCGCGCGGGTAGGACGGGGCGCGTGGACCATGGACTCGAGCATCTGCGTGGCCGTGATCACCGGCTTTCCATGCAGACTCGACTCGCGGATGATCTGCTTCTGGATCAGCGGCACTTCCTCGAACGGCAGCTCCACCCCCAGGTCGCCACGAGCGACCATGATCGCGTCGGACGCGTCCAGAATCCCGCAGAGGTTCTTGAGTGCCGTGTCCTTCTCGATCTTGGCCACCAGCTTCACGCCCCGGGGCACCAGATCGCGAAGCTGCTCCATATCCTCCGGCCGGCGCACGAACGAGAGGGCGATGTAATCCACGCCCAGCGCGGCAGCCTGGCTGACGTCCTCGATGTCCTTCTCGGTCAGCGCCGGCGCGCTCACCTCGATCCCCGGCAGGTTCATCCCTTTGTGAGCCTTGAGCTCGCCACCATAGTGGACCACCGCCTCGACCCGCGCCTCCTTCACGCCGCGGACCTCGAGTGCGAGCAGGCCATCGTCGAGCAGGATCCTGGAGCCGATCCGAACGTCTCGCGCGAGGTCCTCGTAGGTAGTAGGGATCTCCTCCGCCTTGGCCACGTCCTCGGGTGCAAACACCACACGCTGCCCGGGCGCCAGCTTCAGCGGTGTGGTCAGCGCGCCGATCCGAATGCGAGGTCCCTGCAGATCGAGTAGAACTGCGGCGGACTGGCGCCGCCCCTCCAGGACGCTCCGGAGCAGATGGATCCATCTCGCCCGGATTTCCGGAGTCCCGTGTGACGCATTAATCCTGACGACATCGACGCCGGCGTCGAGCAGGGCGGTCATCTGTGCCCGCTGCTCCCACGCCGGACCGAGGGTGGCAACGATTTTGGTTCGTCGAATGGGGCTGCGCAGCATGGGGGGATTCTAATTGAGCCGGGTCATGCCTGCATCACGGCAGCGCCTCCAACGACTGTCAGCAGCGCTTGCCCCCGGCGGAACGCTTCGCCGTCTCCCTGCTCCGCGGCCGGATCGACTGCCCAGGCCACCAGGTCGGCGTCGTAGCCGGGAGCAAGCTTTCCGCGCCGCTGTCCCACACCGGCCGCTCGCGCGGGAGCCACGGTATACGCGCCGATCGCATCGGAAAACTCGAGCTTCTCGTCCGGATGCCAGCCGCTCGCAGGGGCACCATCGAATCCCCTCCGCTCCAGCGCGGCGTAAATGCCCTCGCGCGGATCCAGCGAGGCCACTGGCACATCGCTCCCGAACACGAGCTGGGCCCCACCCCGAAGCAGCGAGCGGAACGCGTACGCACCACGGCCGCGCTCGCCCCAGTGCCGATCGACCAGTGGTATATCGGTGAGCAAATGGGCCGGTTGCATCGACACGACGATGCCGCGGGAGGCGGCGCGCTCCAGGTCGGACGGGTGGACACACTGGAAGTGCTCGATACGGTGGGGAATGGCGAGCCGTGGAAGATCGGTCGTCAGATCCAGGGCCCGCCGGACGGCGGCGTCGCCGATGGCGTGGACAGTCGTCGCGATCCCAGCTGCGGCGGCCGCAGTCATGGCGGTACGGGCGTCATCTTCACCAGTGATCGGTATGCCGCGGTCCCGTGTCCGCTCATAGGGCTGGAGCATCCACGCCGTCCGGCTACCCAGGCTCCCGTCGAGAAACATCTTTACCCCACCGATCGCCACCCAGCCGGAAGAGCCCTGGCCACTCCGGATGCCTTCGGCAATGAGCCGGGGCAAGGCCCCGACGGGCGGATGGAACAGCACCCGCATCTGAAGCCTTCCAGCCGCTTCGAGGCGTTGGAAGGCGTCCAGTGTCTCCATTCCCTCGACGTCATGAATCCCAGTGATCCCCAGACGGTGGGCCTCTGCCTGCGCCTCCAGCAATGCGTCATCGAGAGCCTGTTCCCCCGCCAGCGGTAGGTACGGATGCACCAGCTCGACAGCACGCTCGAGCAAGAGACCAGTGGGCTCTCCGTCGTTATCCCGCACGATTCGGCCGCCGAAGGGATCCGGG
>JAXDMF010000066.1:0-5761 GCA_034666205.1 Gemmatimonadales bacterium | reverse complement strand
GCGTCGCTGTAGCCCTCGACCCTAGACCCCTAGACCCCACGCACACTGCACTCGCTTCTCCCACGCCGGCATGCAGCCTCTCATCTCACGACGATTCGGCCAGTCATCCCGGCATGACGGACGCAGTTGTACTGATAGGTTCCCGCCCGGGTGAAGGTGAATTTGTACTCGGACTGGGAATGACTCATGACCACGCTGCTGGTGAAGCTGGGCGACCCCAGCGACTGCACGCTATGGCTTCCGCCGCACCAATCCCAGGTGACGGTGCGGCCGACGGCCACCGTGTCTACCGCCGGGTTAGAAGTGCCGTTTCGACCGCTGGCGAAGAAAATGCTGCCGACCCGGACTATGCCGGGTGGGGCTCCCGGAGGAGGCGTGGCCGTCGGCCTCCACAAGGTGGGAACCGGGCTGCTGAGGCACTTGGCGAGATCGGCCTGGGCACCGACGATCCACCCGCTGCCGTTGATGCCCCTCGCCGAGCCCTCGCCAATGTCGAGCATGACGCCGTCCTGCCAGAGAAAGGCGTGAAGGCGTCCTCCGGGCGACGGCTGGCTCTCGCCGACGATCTGTCCCATGCCGTTGATCCCGAAGGCGGCACTGTAGCTTCCCCCGAGGGTGCGCAGGTCGGTCATCACCCCGCTCCGCCAGACGAAGCCGTGCGTATTCCCGGCAGACTTCGTGCTCCAACCCACCACCTTGCCTTCCTCACTGATGGCATTCGCGAAGCTGGTGCTTCCGCCCAGCGTGCCCAGTGACGACACGGCCCCAGCCTTCCACCAAAAGCCCCGGTTATCGGTCCCCGATTCCGGCCCGCCACGGTTACCCGCCACCCGACTGTTGTTGTCGATGCCCGCGGCGGAGCTAGAGGGGTCCGTCAGGCCTGCCAGCTCTCTCATCGTGCCGCCCTGCCAGAGGAAGGCGTGCGGGGGATATCCGCTCGGTATGTAGCTCTCGCCGACAATCTGTCCCAGGCCGTTGATCCCTAAGGCGGCACTGTAGCCTCCGCCCAGGGTGCCGAGATCCCGGATGACGCCGTTCTGCCAGAGAAAAGCGTGGCTTTCAGCATCGCCGGACAAAGAACTTCCCCCCACGACCTGCCCCGCGTTATTGATCGCGAACGCTTCAGCTCGGCTGCCGCCCAGAGTGCCGATGTCGCGGAAGACGCCTCCGTCCCAAAGGAAGGCATGAGGTTCGGACGTGTTCACCCGGACATAAGTGCCCACCACCTGGCCCAGTTTGTTGATAGCGTACGCAGTGCCCGGCCGGGTGCTCAGACGGGTGGCGACGTAGTAGGGACCCGCCGCCGCCTGGGTGAGGCCCTCCGCAGCATTGGGAGTCGTTGGTTCAGGCCCGACGATATCGCCGGTGGGAGTCTTATCACAAGCCGTGAGCCCCAGGCACACTGCGAGCAGGACCGCAGCGGTTTCGTTCCGAGACATGAATCCCTCCTGATGAGACGCGGCAAACTGATCTGGTAAGCTGAAGGTGCGACGAGGACTCCGGATTGGACCTTAGGGCATCCCGCAGCGCTCGTCGGTGACGAGCCTTACCAGCGTTGCCAGGTTACCGGCTATTGATCAAGTAGACGTCAAGTGGAGGACTCGCGACTCTCGTACCGGACTCCGTCCCTCTCATTACTTTCCACCACCATGGCCTCCCAGATCCTGATCACCATGGACGACCTCGAAACCGCCGTGCGGCTCAACGCGGCGTTCGAGGCGGCCAAGCTCACCACGGCGATGTTCTCGTCGGTGGACGACGTGCGGGCGACGGTGCGGCGGGAGAGCCCCGAGCTGGTCATCCTCACCGGCGCGGTCCACGACCCTCATGCCCAGCAGCTGGCCGCCCTGGCGCACGATGCCGAGATCTCGACGCTGGCGCTGCTGGAGCCGACCGATTCGGAGCGGACCGAGCGGGTGAGCCGGCTCCACGCCACCGAGGTGATGACCAAGCCGGTCGCGCCGGACGACGCGGTGGCCACCGCCCGCCGGCTGATCGAGCGGCGCCGGCTCCAGGAGCGCACCGGGATCGTGGGGGAGAGCGCGCCGATTCAGGAGGTGCTGGTCAAGATCGAGCAGATGGCGCCGGTCTCGAGCACGGTGCTGATCCAGGGCGAGAGCGGGACCGGGAAGGAGCTGGTGGCCAAGGCGCTCCACGACCTCTCTCCCCGCCGGGGCCAGGCGTTCATCACGGTCAACTGCGCCGCGCTGCCCGACACGCTGCTGGAGTCGGAGCTGTTCGGCCACGAGAAAGGCGCCTTCACCGGCGCGGCGGAGCGCCGGCTGGGCCGCTTCGAGCTGGCCGACGGCGGGACGATCTTCCTCGACGAGATCGGGGAGATCCCGCTCTCCACCCAGGTGAAGCTGCTCCGGGTGCTGGAGAGCCAGACCTTCTTCCGGGTGGGCGGCGTCCAGCCGATCAAGGTGAGCGTCCGGGTGATCGCCGCGACCAATCGCGCACTGCGGGACGCGGTGGCGCTGGGCGAGTTCCGCGACGACCTCTACTACCGGCTCAACGTCCTCAACATCTATCTTCCGCCGCTGCGCGAGCGGCGGGGCGACATTCCGCTGCTGGTGCGCCGGTTCATCCGCGAGTTCGCCAAGACTCACGACCGCCAGTTCCGGGGAATGGAGCCCGAGGCGCTCCAGCGGCTGGTGAACGCGCCGTGGCCCGGCAACGTTCGCCAGCTGCGGAACCTGATCGAGTCGATGGTGGTGCTCGCGCCGGGCACCGAGATCCGCGCGGCGGATATTCCGGCCGATGTGCTCGAGGGTGCGGGGACGCTGTTGCCGATGCGGCTGACCCAAGCGGGGCAGTGGGGCAGCGGGGCGGGGCAGCAGGAATTGGAATTCATCCTCCGCAGTCTGGTGGATCTCCGGCTCCAGATCGAGGAGCTGCGCCGCCGGTCCGACGATCATCCGCAGCGGGTGCAGGTGATCGACATCGGCGAGCACGCCCAGATCACCGATGTGATGTCCGAGCTGGACCACGATGGGAACCAGCCGGTGCTCTATCGGCCCGGAATGACGATGGCCGAAGTGGAGCGCGCCACCATCGACGCGGCATTGCACGAATACAAGGGAAACCGCCGCCGCGCGGCCGAAGTGCTCGGCATCGGCGAGCGGACGCTATATCGAAAGATCAAGGCGTATCATTTGGAGTGAAGGCTATGGGCTATGGGCCGTGCGCTATGGGCAAAGCTTTTCCTGATTGGCTGGCAGGTAAGTCGAATGGATCAAAGCGAATAGCCCATAGCCCCTAGCCCATAGCCTCCTCCAACATTGCAACATGATGCACTCAGCTAAGTTCTACTGTATAACTACTTTGCACCTATCAGTGTCTTGACACCCTGATGCCGTGCCGTCAAATTGCAAAGACTCTCCCCTGACGGGCCTGATCCTTGAATTTCGTCATTGATGCCGAGCTCTGCGTCGGGTGCTTGGCTTGTGTACGGGTCTGTCCTACCGACGCCATCGCGGTGGCGGTCGATGAGCCGCTCTTGCTCCGAATTGACGACGAAGCGTGCATCCGCTGCGGCCAGTGCCTCCCGGCCTGCCCCCACGGGGCGGTCAAGGTAAACGGCGAGATCGGGCGGGCTCTTGCCATCGCCTCCGAGGGAGATGGGGTGCTCATCCTCAGCCCGGAGTCGGTGGCGCACTTCTACCCGGCCACGCCGGAGCAGGTGATCAACGCCTGCTACGCGGCCGGATTCCGGGCGGTTACCCGGGGTGTAATCGGCGACGAACTCGTTGCCGCGGAATATCTTAAGCTCTGGGAAGAGGAGCCGTGGGGAACCCTCATCCGCTCCACCGATTCGGTGGTGGTGGACACGGTCCGGCTCCAGTTCCCCGAGCTTCTGCCGTATCTGGCTCCGGTGACGGTGCCCCCGGTGGCGGAGGCCCGATACCTGCGAGCGCAGTATGGTCCCGGCCTCAAGATTGCCTATGCCGGGATCTGTCCCCCGATCCACAGCTCGGAGCTCGACGCGGCCATCACGTTCGGCGACCTGGACCAGATCTTCCGGATCCGCGGCGCCAACGTCCTGACCCAGCCGATCTTCTTCGAGCGGGTACCGGAGGAGCGCCGGCGCCATCTGAGCGCGGCGGGCGGTCTGCCGCTGGCCCTGCTGGAACAGGCCCGCTACTCCAGCCGCCGGTTCCGGAAGCTCCGGGGGCTCGACGCGCTCAAGGCGCTGGCCCGGGCGGTGTCGGTGGACCGGCTCGACCTCGGCTTCGTGGATATCCTCTCGACCGAGGGGTCGCTGGACCACCCGATGTCGGGCCCGCGGGACGAGCTGTTCTGGCGGCGGGAGCTCCTGGCCAGCACCGAGCCGCCCCGGAGCCGCTTCCCGGTGGTGGACACGGCGGTGACGGCGAGCTATGGCGCCACCTTCGAGATCAAGCAGCGGCCGATCCGCGCCACGCCCGAGGCGGTGGCGGCCATCCTGGAGCAGATCGGCAAGGGACCCAACGGCCGGCCGTGGGACTGCCGGGCCTGCGGGTTCAACACCTGCCAGCGCTTCGCCGAGTCGGCGGCACTGGGCCGGGCCTCACTCCGGCAGTGCACGCCCTACCAGGAGCGACGAGCGGAAGAGGCCCAGCGGGCCGCCGCGGCCGACGCGCTGACCGGACTGTCGACCTACCGGGTGCTGCGGGAGCGGCTCGCCTTCGAGATCGAGCGGAGCAAGCGGAGCAACGAAGGGTTCGCGCTGCTGTTTCTCGACCTCGATCTCTTCAAGCAGGTGAACGACCAGTACGGGCACGAGGCGGGGAACGAGGTCCTGAAGTCGGTGGCGGAGGAGATCAGGAACGCGGTCCGGGTGTCGGACATCGCGGCCCGCTACGGGGGCGACGAGTTCGTGGTCATCCTGACCCGGACCGATCTCCAGGGCGGTGCGCGGGTGGCCGAGGCGCTCCGGGCCGGTATCGAGGGGATCGGACGCAGGCTGGGATATCCGGCGGGGATGGTCACGGTGAGCATCGGGCTCGCCGAGTTCGATCCCCACCTGCCGGAGACGGCAGACCTGCTGGTGGCAGCCGACCGGGCGCTGTATCGAGCGAAGGCCGCGGGCCGAAATGTGGTTGCGTGAAAGTTGGGAGAGCTCCTAGCTCCAGTCACAATGTAGCCGAGGGTAGGAAACCGACCTTGAGCGAACCGTTCAGTCCCAGGCACGGACCACCGCCGGCCGGTCGTACCGGCGGCGCGGAGTCCATCCCCGATCCCTGGGGCGTGCGGCGGGCCGAGAACCTGCTGACCAGCCTCGAGGGCATCCTCTCGGCGCGGGTGGTCACCACGCCGCTGGGCGAGGTGAGCGAGGTCCATGTGCTGGCCCAGGCCGGCCTGGCGCCCAAGCAGCTGGTGCGGAACATCGAGTCGGCGCTGCTGGCCCAGCTCGGCCTCAAGATCGACCACCGCAAGATCAGCATCGCCCAGACCGCCGACGTCAAGCCGATCGAGGCGCTGGAGCGGGAGTCGGTCCGGGACCGGGTGCTCCAGCGGGCGGTGTTGTTCGAGGCGCTGACAGTGTCGCCTGGCCGGCGGCAGCACCGGATCACGATCACGGTGACACTGTCGTATCACGGGCGGACCGAGTCGGCGGAAGAGGAGAGCTCCGACACCCCGCGGAACCGGGTGGAAGCGGCGGCCAAGGCGGCAGTGACGGTGCTGGACCGGCTGCTGACGGACTCGTCGCTGGCGCTCGTGGGCGCCAAGTTCGTGGCGGGATTCGACAAGGAGTTCGCCTTCGTGGGGGGGCAGGGGG
>JAXDMF010000065.1:0-8289 GCA_034666205.1 Gemmatimonadales bacterium | reverse complement strand
GGCAACGGAATGGATCTCGTGGAGCCTCCGGCTTATCGCCGGGCACCGCGAGTGGTATGAGGAGCTCAGCGGCGGGGCGGTCATCGCAGGCAGTCAACGACTACGTGGCGGTCCCGCAGATCCGCAGTCGAACGGCGGGATTGCTTCGGACGCTTCGCGTCCTCGCAATGACTCGGTAATCCCGTTCGCCACCCTCCGCCAGCTTGCGGCGCAATCACCGGCGGCGGCGGAGCTGATGAAACGGCTCGAGGCCGTCGCCGAGCGCGCCTACGACTATGCCATGGAGATGGACTTCAAGTTCCTCTACGACGCCGACCGGAAGCTGTTCGCCATTGGCTTCCAGCAGGGCACCCACTCACTGGACGGCTCGTACTACGATCTCCTGGCCTCCGAGGCGCGGCTGGCGAGCTTCGTGGCGGTGGCCAAGAACGACATCCCGGTTGACCACTGGTTCCGCCTGGGCCGCACGCTGACCTACGCCGCCGGATCGCCGGCGCTGGTATCGTGGAGCGGGAGCATGTTCGAGTATCTGATGCCGATGCTGGTGATGCGATCGTATCCCCACACCGTGCTCTCGCAGACCTACGACGGTGCCCTGGCTCGGCACCGGGCCTACGGGGTCCAGCATGGCGTGCCCTGGGGCGTGAGCGAGAGCGCATACAACGTCCGCGACCGCCATCTCACCTACCAGTACCGACCGTTCGGGGTGCCCGATCTCGCGCTCAAGCGCGGGCTGGGCCGGGAGCTGGTGATCGCGCCCTACGCCTCGGTCCTGGCGACCATGGTAGACCCCGCACGCGCCCTGGCGAATCTGCATCTGATGGAGGACACCGGTGTGCTGGGACGCTACGGCTTCCGGGATGCCATCGACTATACCCGTCCCGACCCGGAGAAGGATTATTCCGTAGTCCAGAGCTACTTCGCGCATCACATGGGTATGGGCCTGGTCGCCCTGACCAACGCGCTGACCTCCCAGGTGTGGCAGCGCCGCTTCCATACCGATCCGGTGGTCCGCTCGGCCGAGCTGCTGCTGCACGAGCGGATCCCGCGCCGGGTGGTACCGCAGGAGGCGCAGGGCGCGCGAGTGGATGAGGCGCTGCCCGAGGCAGAGTTGGATCGCCCGTCGGTGCGCGAGATCGACACTCCGCATACGGCCCAGCCGCACGTCGCCCTCCTGGGTCACCTGCCTTACACCATCATGGTGAGCCACTGCGGCGGAGGGTACAGTCGCTACGAGACGCTCGCGGTCACCCGCTGGCACTCGGACGGGACCCGCGACTCCACCGGGCAGTTCTGTTACGTGAAGGACCTGTCGACCGGGCGGGTCTGGTCGGCGGCGCACCAGCCGGTGTGCGCACCCGCCGATTGGTACAGCGCCCTCCTCGCCACCGACCGGGCCACGTTCCATCGCGCCGACGGAGACATCGAGACCCGCACCGAGATCGCCGTCGTGCCGGAGGATTCGGCCGAGGTGCGGCGGATCACCCTCACCAACAACAGCGACGAGGTTCGCGAGATCGAGCTCACCAGCTACGGCGAGATCGTGCTGGCCCCGCCCGAGGCCGACCGCGCCCACCCGGCGTTCGGCAACCTGTTCGTGGAGACCGAGTGGCACGAGTGGGCGCATGCCATCACCGCCACCCGGCGCCCCCGGTCCTCGAAGGAGGAGCCGCTCTGGTGCGTGCATGTGGTCGATAGCGGCAAGGAGCGGGTGGGATCGGTGAGCCATGAGACCGACCGCTCCCGCTTCCTCGGCCGGGGCCGCTCGACTCGCGACCCGGTGGTGCTCGAGGAGGACGAACCGCTCTCCGGTACGACCGGCGCGGTGCTCGACCCCATCTTTGCCCTCCGCACCCGGGTCCGGCTGAAGCCGGGCCATTCGGCCTCGGTGGGGTTCACCACCCTGGTGGCCACCAGCCGCGACCGCGCCTTCGAGCTGGCCGACCGATACCGGGACGCCCACGCCGCGCAGCGGGCGCTCGATCTGGCCTGGACCTCGAGCCAGGTGGAGCTGCGCGAGTTCCATCTCACGCCGGGCGATGCGGCCGTCTTCCAGGAGCTGGCCGGCCACCTTCTCTATGGAAGCGAGGCGTTGCGCGCGCCCCAAGCCGAGCTGCGCCGGAACCGCGGCTCCCAGCCGCTGCTGTGGGGGAACAGCATCTCCGGCGACTGGCCCATCCTGCTGGCCACGATCGACTCCGCGGATGGGCTGCCCACCCTGCGCCAGATCCTGACGGCCCATCGCTACTGGCGTCGCCGGGGCATGGTGGTCGATGTGGTCGTGCTCATCGCGCGTCCGGAGACCTACTTCCAGGATCTGGCCGACCGGGTCAGCTCGGCGGTCCATGCCTTGAGCGACATCGCCGCCATCGACAAACCCGGTGGCGTGTTTGTCCGGCGCCGGGACCTGTTGAAGGAGGATGAGCTGCTCATGCTGCGCGCCACCGCCCGGGTGCACATCTCCTGCGACGGCCGGAGTCTGGGTCGCATCCTGGCGACGGCCATGCCGGAGGAGTCGCCTCCCGAAGACGCGCTCGAGGGGCTCCCGGCCTTCCCCCGTGCACCGGCGCGAAGCGACACACGGCTGGGACGAGTGGCCCGACAGCTGAAGATCCATCTGCCGACGGTGCCGGCGCTGATCGCGGCGGCCTCCTCCGCGCTGCGGCCCGCGCGCACTCCGGCTCGCACAGAGCCCTCGCATCCGGCGCTCGCGAACGGCTTCGGCGGTCTCACCGACGAGGGCGACTACGAGATCCTGGTCTCGGGCGATCGGGTGCCCCCGGCGCCGTGGGCGAACGTCGTCGCCAATCCCCACGGCGGCTTCCTCGTTACCGAACGAGGCGGCCAGTGCACCTGGGCTGGAAGCAGCCAATTCTTCCGGCTGACGCCCTGGCACAACGATCCGGTGAGTGACCCGGCGAGCGAGGTGGTGTACCTCCAGGACGACGAGACCGGGGAGCTGTGGTGCGCCACGCCCGGGCCGATCCGGCAGCAGACGCCGTACACCATTCGCCATGGTGCGGGCAGCTCGTCGTTCGAACACGAGTCGGATGGCATCACCACCCACCTGACGGTCGGCATGGCGGGCGATTCGCCGGTCAAGCTTGCATTGCTCCGGGTGACCAACGACGGCACCCAGGCTCGCAGCCTGACGCTGACGACCTATATGGAATGGACTCTGGGCTCGCTGCGCGAGCATACCCAGCACCAGGTGCAAACCAAGTTCGACCGCGAACGGGACACGATCTTCGCCCAGAATTATTTCGACCCGCAGTTCGCCGGCTGGACCGCGTTCCACGCCATCAGCGAGCGGGTCATTGGGTATACCGGAAGCCGGCGCGATTTCCTCGGCCGCAACGGCGCGGCTGACGCGCCGGCGGCGCTCCAGGCCGGCGGCACACTCGAGGGCATCACCGGGGCGGGCATCGATCCCTGCGCCGCGCTCCAGTGCGGGCTCGAGCTGGCGCCGGGCGAGACCCGGGAGATCGCCATTCTGCTCGGAGCGGCTGACAGTGAGATCGGAGCGCGGCAAGCCGTCGACCAGTACCGCGACGTAGCGCGTGCCCGGGCCGAAGTGGAGGGCGTCGTCGCCGGCTGGGCCCACCGACTCTCCGCCATTACGGTGCGGACCCCCGAGCCCACCTTCGATGCGATGCTCAACCGGTGGACCCTCTACCAGGCGTTATCCTGCCGGATGTGGGGCCGCACGGCGCTGTACCAGAGCAGCGGCGCGTACGGGTTCCGCGATCAGCTCCAGGATGTGATGGCGTTCCTCTATGCCGAGCCGGCCCTGGCGCGGGAGCACATTCTCCGCGCGGCGTCACGCCAGTTTGTCGAGGGCGACGTGCAGCACTGGTGGCACCCGCATAGCGGCCGAGGGGTCCGGACCCGGTTCTCCGACGATCTGGCCTGGCTCCCGTATGTGGTTGACCACTACGTCCGGGTCACCGGGGACACCTCGGTGCTCGACGACTCGGTGCCATATCTCACCATGCGCCAACTCCAGCCCGAGGAGCACGAGATATACGACCTGCCCCAGGTGACCCTCGATCACGGGAGCGTGTACGAGCACTGTCTCCGGGCCCTGCGCCGAGCTTGCACCTCAGGCGCGCACGGGCTGCCGCTGATCGGTATCGGCGACTGGAACGACGGGATGAACCGGGTCGGGGTGGAGGGAAAGGGCGAGAGCGTGTGGCTGGCGTGGTTCCTCATCACCACGCTCCGGGCCTTTGCCGAGCAGGTGCAGGCGCGAGGCGATACCACCGTGGCGGCCGAATTCCGGCGCCAGGCCGATGCGTATGTGACCGCGGTCGAGACGCAGGGGTGGGACGGCGAGTGGTATCGCCGGGCCTACTTCGACGATGGCACGCCGCTCGGCTCGCGTGAGAGCGACGAGTGCCGGATCGACTCCATCGCCCAGAGCTGGAGCGTGATCTCAGGGAGTGGACGGGCGGAGCGGCGGACGATGGCGATGAGATCCCTGGAACAGCATCTGGTGAATGACGACGCGCGGTTGATCATGCTGCTCACCCCGCCGTTCGACAAGACGCCGAAGGACCCAGGCTACATCAAGGGGTATCTGCCGGGTGTGCGAGAGAACGGGGCGCAGTACACCCATGCGGCCCTATGGGCGGTGCTCGCCACGGCGCTCCGGGGCGACGGCGACCGGGCGTTCGAGCTGTATCAGATGCTCAACCCGCTCACTCACGCCCGCACGCCGGAAGAAGTCGCCACCTACAAGGTCGAGCCCTACGTCGTCGCCGCCGACGT
Source organism: Gemmatimonadales bacterium (assembly GCA_034666205.1). Lineage (GTDB taxonomy): Bacteria > Gemmatimonadota > Gemmatimonadetes > Gemmatimonadales > GWC2-71-9 > CAVVWJ01. The sequence goes on along the minus strand of JAXDMF010000065.1, from coordinate 3,519 downwards.
CTACACCGCCAAGGGCCAGCTCGGCCGCGGTGGGTGGACCTGGTATACCGGCTCGGCGAGCTGGATGTATCGGGTTGGGCTGGAGGGGATCCTGGGCTTCCGGAAGCGGGGAGATAAGCTCTTCATCGAGCCGAGAGCGCCGGCCTCCTGGCCGGAGTACACCATCGAGTACCGCTACGGCAAGAGTCTGTACGTCATCGTCGTGCGAAACGATGCAGACGGTGCAGGTGAGGCGCTCGAGGTGACGATCGACGGGCGGGTTTCTCTAGGACCGGGCATCCCGCTGGTGGATGACGGCGAGCGGCACACCGTGGTGGTGCGGCCGCGAGTCACGTCCGAAGCGGTGTCATCCTGAGCGCAGCGGTGTCAATCACACCGCCGACGGAGTGAGCTCCGGGATCGGCTCGAGCTCGTGCACGCCGCACCAGTTGAGCAACCCGGCGACGTCGACGGCATGCTCCGCAGTATCGACCATGACTTCCGTGTGTTCGTTCGTAACCACCGGGATGTTGTGGAGACTATTACGTCCCGGCCGGCTGAGCTCGCGCGCGTCGGCCCGCCAAGGGCCCTCTGCCCGGTCCAGGTCCACCCCGTTCGCCTTCACCTGCTCGGCCAGGTGATACACCACAGTGGGCTCGTAGCGCGACCGTTGGCTGGGTTCCTGCTGATTTCGAATAGTGCTCTGTAGTAATGGTGCAGATAGGGTCGAGACGTATTCCTTGGATTTCATCCGTGGGACCTCCACCGGTAAACACGTGGGCCCGGAGAACACTTAGGCCGATCTGCCTAGGTGGAGCTTAGGGCAGCGGACAGGCAGGGACTGTGAGGCGGGTCACCGCATGGCGGCAAGCGACTTCAGCGGCGGGAGTTAGAAGTTGTAACAAGCCCGGCCGGATCGCCACGCCGGCCTACGGCCGGCTCGCGATGACTGCATCAGGATGACAGGCTTCCCAGCCCCTCGAGAAACGAGACGATCTCCGGAAGCGGGAGCATGCACTCCACTGCTCCCCGCATCTCGGCGGCCCGCGGCATACCGTAGACCACGCAGGTCGCCTCGCTCTCGCCGATGGTGAAGCCGCCGCTCGCGCGGATGGTCGCCATGCCCTCCGCACCATCCTGCCCCATTCCGGTCAGCAGGATCCCCAGCACCCGACCAGGCCGGGCCCGGTCGGCCGAGTTCATGGTGACATCCACGCTCGGGATGTGCTTCGCATCGGCCGGCTCCGGCTCCAGCGCCACCGTGAGTCTGCGCGTGATCCGGAGGTGCCGTCCTGCCGGAGCCACCAGCACCCGGCCCGAACGAAGCCGCTCTCCTTCGACCGCTTCGCTCACCTGGAGCCGGCTGAGGCGGCTGAGCCGCTCGGCAAAGGGACCGGTGAACCCCGCCGGCATGTGCTGCACGATGGCGATCGGCATGGGGAACCCGGCGGGGATGCGCTCCAGAATCTGGTGCAGGGCGATCGGCCCGCCGGTGGAGGCGCCGATCACGCAGAGCTCGCATCGCGCGGCCGCAGTCAGCTTCGCGGCACCATTGCCGGCCACCGGCCCGACTCCCTTGGGCGCAACCGTCCTGGAGTCTCCCAATCCCAGGATCTTCAACTTCTCGATCACCTCTCGCCGGAGAGTGTCGAAGTCCATGACGTTGAAGCTGGTCTTGTCGATGAAGTCCACCGCGCCCCCGGCCAGCGCCTCGATCGTCGCCTCTGCTCCTTCCCGGGTGTAGGCCGACAGCATCACCACTTTCAGCGTCGGCTTCCACCGGAGCAGCGCCCGAAGCACCTGCTGGCCGTCCATCCCGGGCATTTCGACGTCGAGCGTCACCAGGTCCGGATTGGCCTCCGGAATCTTCGCCACCGCCTCCTCGCCGCTCGCCGCCTCGCCGACGAGCTCGAGACTCGGTTCGGCCTGGAGCACTCGAGCGATGGCCTTGCGGATGAAAGCCGAGTCGTCCACCACGAAGATGCGGGTCATGCGGCGTCCATTCCTTTGCGGTATACCACGCCGCCCTCGAGCAAGACGGGCACGAACGGCGTCTGGCGGTCGAGCAGTGACTCGGAGTGTCCCAGCAGCAAGTACCCGCCCGGGCGCAGCGATCGAGCAAAGAGACCGATGAGGTTGTCGAACGCCGGCGCCCCGAAGTAGATCAGCAGATTCCGACAAAGGATGGCATCGAACACGGCCCAGCCGAGTGCGCCATTCGGAGTCGCCAGATTGGTCTCGAAAAAGCGCACTCCCTTCCGATGCCGCTCCTTGAGTTGATAGCGCCCGCCGGAGGGCGTGAAGTACTTCCGCCGGGCATCCGCGTCGCAGGCGCGGAGGGAGGTCGGTTCGTACATCGCCTCCCGCCCCCGGGCAATGCGCACGGGATCTACGTCGTGGGCGTCGATCTCCCAGGTGATCCCCGCCAGCTCGAGCCCTGCGTTCTGAAACGCGATTACCGTAGAATACGCCTCTTCCCCGGAGGAGCAGCCGGCGCACAGAATCTTGAACGGTCTCTCTCTCAGGCTCGGCTTGAGCGGAGGGAGCACGTGGCGGATGAGGATGTCGAACTGATGGGTCTCGCGGAAGAAGTAAGTCTCGTTGTTGGTGACGAGGGACGCGAGGCGGCCGAACTCTGCTTCTCTCTCGGGGTGGAAGCGGAGGTAGAGGTAGTACTCGCGCAGCGAGTCGAGGTGCAGGGCCCGGAGTCTGGGGCGGAGCCGCCCCTCGAGGATCTCACAGCGTACGCCGTCGAACATCAGTCCGAAGCGAGTCTGGATCAGATCCGTCAGCAACTTCCAGTCGGCCGCCTCAATGGGGGTCATGCCGCGGCCGGGGCTACCGTCCGCAGGAGGACGAGCGCCGCGCGTGCGGTGCTGGAGACGACCGGCTCCACGTCGCGGGCAAGAATGAGGAGAGGCTCACGGCACTCGAGCATCCCCAGCAATCCGAGGCCGCGGGCGGCTTCGTCGCGAATGCACCAGTCGCTGTCCGCCGCCAGGGCAAGCAGCAAGGGGAGCTGGGTCCGGTCCGCCAGCGTCGCCAGGCCCCGGGCGGCAACCCGGCGGATCTCCGGCTCCGATTCGCTCAATCGAGTCCGCAGAAATTGGGCGACCCCAGGAGCGGCGATCCGGATCAGTGCCAGAACGATCTCCACCTGCTCGTAAGGTCCGCACTCGTTGTAGAGGCTCTCCAGCTTCGGCGCCGCTTCGGACGCACGCAGGTGGCCCAGCGCGCGGATGACGTGGTACCGGAGGGAGTCATCGGCTCCGAGTAGCGCGGCGAGGGTGGAAACGGTCTTACCGTGGTCCCGTTTGACCAGCAACTCCAGCGCTTCTACCTGAATCGGCTCGTGGCGATCCGCCAGGGCACGAATGAGCGCCACCTCGGCCCGTGACCCGGGCAACTGGGCTGCGGCACGAATCGCGGGTCCCCGCACGTCCGGCGATGGGTGCCGGGCAAGCTCGACAATCCGCGCCTCGAACTGTTCCATCTTCTGCGCGTCGAAGCGTTCCATCTTCCGCTTGCCGAGAACCTCCA
>JAXDMF010000064.1:0-3269 GCA_034666205.1 Gemmatimonadales bacterium | reverse complement strand
CTGTTCACGCTGGTCACGAACTGGCCTGCGAGGGTAAGGCGGTAAGGCGGTAGGGCGGTAATGATTGAAACGGCGCTCCACGGTAACCGGACCGCTACCGCCGTACCGCCCTACCACCTCCTCGCCTCGCTCGGGGCAGGCCTACCGCCTATTTTTCGCGATGCCCTCCCCCACCAAGACCGCCCTCGTCACTGGAGCTACCCAGGGAATCGGCCGGGCCACCGCCTTTGCCTTCGGGCGGGCCGGCTATCGAGTGGGCATCTGCTCCCGCACCGAAGCCAGGGTTCGCCAGGTGGTGGAGGAGCTACGGGAGGGGGGCATAGAAGCTGCAGGCGCGACGGCCGACGTGGGCCAGCCGGAGCAGGCTGCTCGGGCCGCCGAGCAGGTCATCGGCCAACTGGGAGAGATCGACGTCCTGGTGAATAATGCCGGCGTCCTCATCGCCAAGCCATTCGAAGAGTTGACCTTGGATGACTGGGACACGATGATGAGCACCAACGTTCGGAGCCTGTACCTGATGACCCGCGCCGTGCTACCGGCAATGCGCCGCCGCCGGGCGGGGTCGATCGTCAATGTGGCGAGCCTTGCCGGTCGCAACGGCTTTGCCGGAGGCACCGCATACGCTGCCTCGAAGCACGCCGTCCTGGGGTTCAGCCGCTCGCTGATGCTGGAGGTCAGGAAGGACAACGTACGGGTCATCGCGATCTGCCCCGGATCGGTCGCCACCGGCATGCTGCAGGACCAGCCTATGCTCAAATCGGAACCGCAGCGGATCCTTCAGCCGGACGATGTCGCGGCCACCATCGTGCATGCCGTCGGTCTGCCCGATCGGGCGATGGTCAGCGAGCTCGACATCCGGCCGACGAATCCATGATGACGGGCGGTCGGGCGGTCAGGCGGTGAGGCGGTCAGGCGGTCAGGCGGTCAGGCGGTCGCTATGAGTAGCCGCACCGGAACGGTCCTCGTGTCCCGCTGCATCTGTCGCGGCGTGGAGTTCTCCGACCTGCTGCCCCGGGCCAGAGCATCGGGCTGGACCCTCGACGATCTCATCCGCGAGACCGGATGCGGCGGCCAGTGCGGCCTCTGCCGACCCTATTTGCGGGAGATGCTGCTGACCGGCCGGACCGCGTTCTACGACCTCCTTCCACCTGAGAGCCTGCCCTGAGCGAAGCCAAGGGTGTGAGCGCCCTGGAGCAGGTCTCTCGGGTCCGCCGGATCGCGGACCATTTCGAGCGGCAGTGGCGCAAGCTGTCCTATACCGGATCGATCGCCGGCATTGCCATCATCATCAGCTGGCTGGGGCTCTGGCTGATCCGCCGGGACGATTCGGTCGGTCTCTTGCTCACGTCGGTGGCCACGCTTCTGACCCTGGTCGCTTTTCGCCACCTGCGGGAGCTATCCGAGGCGCAACAGCATTCGCTGCGCTCCTCACTCCGCCAGGCCGATCAGCGCAACCGCGAGCTGGAGCGCCTGCGCCATCTGGCCGGCAGCCTGCTTGCCGGAACCGACTTCGACGGCCTGGTCCAGGAGGTGGCCCAGGCCGCCGCGGAACTGCTCGAGGCGGAGAGTGGTGCGGTCACCATCGTGGTGGAAGAGGGACGATTCCTCCGTGTGTCCGCGGCCACGGGCCCGCTGCACGCGGCGGTGGGCGTTCTGCTCCCAGTGGACTCGTCGCTCCAGGGCTGGGCCGTCATTCAGGATACTCCGGTGGTCTCGGACAACATGGACGCCGACCCGCGCAGCTATCACCCACCCAACATGCCGATGGCCCTCAAGACCGCGGCCATCGTGCCGCTCCGCTCGGCCGGCCTCGTCATCGGCACCGTGAGCGTCTACAACCGATGCGACGGACGGCCGTTCAGTGAAAACGATCTCCGGCTGCTCCAGATCCTCGGCGATCAGGTGGTCGTGGGACTCGACCGGGCCTCCGTCCTGGCCGAGAGCCAACGCAACGAGCTGACGCTGCGGACCAAGAACATCCAGCTCCAGCGGGCCACGGTGCTCAAGAGCGAGTTCATGGCCAACATGTCGCACGAGCTGCGCACGCCGCTCAACGCCATCATCGGGTTCTCCGACCTGATCCTCGAGGGGGGCGCGGGCCAGGTCACCGATCAGCAGAAGGAGTTCATCGAGGCCGTGGCGCGGAACGGCAAGCATCTGTTGTCGCTGATCAACAGCGTCCTCGACCTGTCGAAGGTTGAAGCCGGCCGCATGACCCTCTCACTCGCGGGAACCGACATCCGCGAAGCCATCACCGGGGCGGTGGCCGACACCGCGAGCCTGCGCACCGCCAAGCGTCAGGAGTGCATGGTCGACCTGGACCAGGCCTCGCTCAACATCGTGGCCGATGGCGTTCGGGTGCGTCAAATCATGATCAACCTTCTCTCCAATGCGTCCAAGTTCACGGGAGAGGGAGGGAAGATCCGCCTCACCGCCGTGCGCACCAGGGCGCCGCTCCGGCAGCCTGCCGACCGCGCCGGCGACAAGGCCCGGATCGCGCCCCAGGACGTTGTATGGGTCTCGGTGGTGGACGAAGGCATCGGCATCAGGCGGGAGGACATGCCCAAGCTGTTTCACGAGTTCTCCCAGGTGGACAGCTCCCCCAGCCGGCGGGCCCAGGGCACCGGACTGGGGCTGGCCCTCTGTAAGAAGTTCGTGGAGATGCACGGCGGCACCATCGGAGCCGACTCGATCTTCGGCCGGGGCGCCGCCTTCTGGTTCCTGCTGCCCGCCGAAGGACCGGTGCGCCGTACAGCTTGAGGTTGAAAGAGTTCACCACGGAAGCACGGAATACACGGAAGCAGCACGGAATTGTCAGCGGAGTACCTCTAGTTCTCTGATGAACTGAAGGTTGTCGCCCCACCACATTAAAAGATTGCTGTAGAGATGTTGTTGCTGTGCTTCGCGGAATCTTCCGTGTCTTCCGTGGTTCCGTGGTGCGCCTTTGGGTTGGGCGGAGTGGTTTCTGAAATGGCCTTGAACCGCGGCTCCATGAGAGTACCCTTATAGCATGAAGTTCCCCCGGTGGCCGCTGCTGAGCCTCCTCCTCCCGCTGCTCCTAGCTGGGGTTGGCCCGAGGCCTACTCCGCCAGCCAGTATCTCCCTTGTAGCCCCCGGCCCAGCACTCTTCATCTGTGCCCCCCGGCAATCGATTCCCGCACCGGTCCACGACGAAGCCACCTGCGCGTTCTGTCAGGCGGCGGCGTTCGCGCCGTACGCGTCGTCGCCGACGTGCGGCATTCCCGAAGCATCGAGCTCCGAGCACCAGG
>JAXDMF010000063.1:0-2850 GCA_034666205.1 Gemmatimonadales bacterium | reverse complement strand
TGCGGAGCGGAGACTTCGGCAGGCTCCTCATGATTCCCGTCCGGAAGGCGTACGATGACCTGGGTGGCCCGCACCCCGCAGCGGTCTACCGGTCCGATGTCGATGGTGACGTCCGGAAACCCCAGCCGCGTCGGGAGGCTCCTGAGCCACTCGGGCGACGCCCCAGCAGCCAGCAGGGCCCCGAGCAGCATGTCGCCGCTGATGCCGGCGACCGGATCAAGAATGGCAAAGCGTCCATCGGGCATAGACTTAGGAATATACCGCCTTAGCGCCCGTCCTTCAAATGTTCGAGGATCCGCTCCGCGAGCCGGGCCGAGAAACCGGGTACCGAGGCCAGCTCGGCGGCCGACGCCGATCTGACGCCGGCCAGACTGCCGAACCGCTCCAGCAATCGTCGTCGTTTGGTGGGGCCGACACCCGGGATGCTGAGTAGCTCGGACGTGATGGTGCGCTGGGTTCGCCGCTTCCGGTTGTAGGCGAGCCCAAAGCGATGGGCCTCGTCCCGTGCCCGCTGGAGTAGCCGGAGCGACGGGCTTCGCCGCGGCAGACGTAGGCTCTCCGACCTACCCGGCAGGAACACTTCCTCTTCCTTCTTGGCAAGGCTCACCATCGGCAGATCCGGGAGTCCCAGTTGCGCCGCCGCCTCCAGTGCCGCGCTCAGTTGGCCCTTGCCACCATCGATCACCACCAGGTCCGGGAGCGGCAACTGCTCGTCGCGACGCCGGGTCAGATATCGAGTGAGAACCTCTTGAATGGCGGCGAAGTCGTCCTGCTGGCCTAGCCCCTGAATCTTGAACTTCCGGTATTCGCTCTTGCGGGGACGGCCCGCCTCGAACCATACCAGCGATCCGACCGTGTCACGCCCTTGATTATGCGAGATGTCCACGCAGACGAAACTGCGGGGCACGATGCTCAGCCCGAGGTCGCGCCCCAGCGCATACACCGGGTCCTCGGCGCGTTCGTCGGTCTCGAATGATTCGATGCGAAGGCTCTCCAACAGATGCCGCGCATTCTGGTCGGCCAGCTCGAGCCAGCGCTGTGCCGTTCCACGCTGGGGCACTACCCAGTCCGTGTCCGGCAGAAGCTGGCGCAGGGTGTCCCACTCGTCCGGGGCGAACGGCACCACCAGCCGGCGCACGCGGCCTTCGGCGGGCACATAGTAGCGCACCAGGAACGCACTCAGGACGGCAAGATCCTCTTCTTCCTCCACGCCCTCGAGGAAGCGGTGCTCTCGCCCAACGACTCGTCCACTCCGTACGCGAATGAGCACGCCGACGGCATCGTCCCCGTCTCTGGCGTAGCCGACCACATCGGCGTCCCCGGTCCCCATCATCTCGACCGCGGCCGGCTCGTCCAACCGGTCGAGCCAGCGTAGTGCGTCCCTCATCTCCCTGGCACGCTCGAAATCCTCGCGCTCGCTGGCCTGCTGCATGGCCTCGCGCACCTTGACTCGAACGTCCTGGGTCCTGCCCTCGAGGAAGTCGACCACGTCTTCCACCATGCGCTGATAGTCCGGCATGTCTTGCCATCCCATGCAGGGTGCGCGGCAGCGGCCGATATAGTAGTCCAGGCAGGGGCGCTCCCGACGGTCCTCCGGCAGCTTATCCTGACAACTTCGAACGGTGTAGAGCCGGCGGATGATGGCGAGGGTGCGGCGTAGCTGGCCCACGTCGGTGTAGGGTCCGAAATAGCGGGCACCAGGGATGTCTCGCTTCCGGGTGACCAGAACGCGCGGAAAGGGCTCTGCCAGGGTTACGGCGATGGAGGGATAGCTCTTGTCGTCCTTGAGACGGACGTTGAAACGGGGACGGTACTCCTTGATGAGGTTGTTCTCGAGGATGAGCGAGCCCGGCTCGCTCGGGACTACGATGGTTTCAACGTCGGCGATGAGCCGCTGGAGCAGCCGGTTCCTCGGGCTATCCGGGAGATCCCCAGCGAAGTAGCTGCGCACCCGGCTCCGCAGCCGCTTGGCCTTGCCGACGTAGAGTACTTCTCCGTCCGCGCCCCGCCAGAGGTACACACCCGGCCCTTCCGGAAGGGTGTCGAGCTTCCGCTGGAGCGTCTCTGGAATGAGGGGACTGGTCACGGCTAGGAGCGCGTGCTTCGATCCCACCCGATCTTCGCCACGAGGCGGACGGCCTGGGGAACGCCCAGACTGGCGGCGACTGCGAAGTAGGCTGCACCGTACATACCCAGGGAAAATAACGCTACCAGCAGCAGGTGCCCTGGGTAGAATGCGAGCTTCACCACCCACGCAGCCGATGCGGCGGCGAGTGCGCTGCCCCACAACCTGACCATGTACGACAGCGGTATGCCCGTCCGGCCAATCCGGGAATTGAGCGTTCGCCGGAGCAGGATGAATTCGAGCCAGCCGGCCAACCCCGCCGACGCGCTCAGTCCGGCCACCCCCCACCGCTGGTCCACACCCAGTATTCCAGGCAGGGGAATGGCGAACAGGTAACCCAGGACGACGGTCAGGAGCACCCGAAGCATGGCGAACCTGAGCGGGGTCCTGGTGTCGTGCAGGGCGTAGTAGGTCGAGGCATACAGCCGGCCCAATGTCGACGCGAGCAACCCTACCGCCGAGCCGGCCAGAATTCCCCAGACATAGACGGTCATCTCCCGGGTGAACGCACCCGACTGAAACACCGCACCCGCCACTACGTCGCCCAGCGCCAGGAATGCCACCGCGGAGGGGACCACGAAGAACGCGATCTGGCGAAGTCCGCCATCCAGGCGGCCGCGAAGGTGAGCCGCACGTTCGTCCCCCTCGCCGCTGACGCTCGACATTTCCGGCAGCTCGGCCGCGGACACCGACATGCCGAACAGGCTGACCGGCAGGGTGTAGAG
>JAXDMF010000062.1:0-6942 GCA_034666205.1 Gemmatimonadales bacterium | reverse complement strand
TGAGGCTGGCGCGGGAAGGAGGCTACGACCTGATCATTGCCGACATGAGGGTTACCGCGGGGACCTCGGAACCATTCGCGCGCGTCCTGCTCGATGCCTGTCCCGAGGTCCGGAGCCGGCTGGTCGTGGCCTGTTCTCGGGAGGAGGAGCTCCCCGCTGGACCGGGGGGATACTCCTTCCGGCGGGTCAACAAGCCCTTCAATCTTCGGGACCTCAAATCGGTGGCGATGGAAATCTTTCAGTAGCCCGCCGCGCTCGCCGGCTTCCACGGTAACACGCTGATCCTCCCTTTCACCTTCGCGGTTGCGGCCGACGCGTCGGCAGTCGCCCAGTAGTTCCCTCCGGCAGCCAGATCCGGGGCCTCGATGAACCAGCGGGAGGCGCGAAGGAAGATGTTGCCGGTGACCTCGGTAGCGTGGCCTGCCCCATCCAGCACGAGCCCATCGCCTACCCCATCGAACAGATTGCCGCGCAGCTGAGCGCGGGTGGTCTGCTCTACCACGATGCCCTGCTCCAGGCGGGCGAGCACGTTGTCGTCGATGCGATACCGCCGGCTTGCCTCCCCTCCCTCCTCGGGTGCACCGACTCGGATGCCCACAGGGCCACCGATGAGCACATTGGCGAGAATGGCGTTGTCGGCGCCGTGGTTACTCACGATGGCGGCCGTCCGCGAGCCGATGACGGTATTTCCCCGCACCGTCGAGCCGCCGGAGTGGTCCAGCTGAAACCCGACGCCAGCGCTGTCGGCCCGATTCTCCAGAAAGGTGTTGCTCCAGCCGAACGCGGCGGTGAAGCCGGTGCGCAGCGCGTCTGAAGCATCGTTGCGGTAGACCAGATTCCCTACCGAAGGCCGGCCTTGCCGCCGCTCTCCCGTGAGGAAGAAACCCAGGCTCGAGGCCGTGAGATCGTTGTCCACGATGGTGTTCGAGTCGCTTGCGTCGCGCAACAGCACCGCAGCGGCCCCACACTCGCCGGCCGGCACCTGAGACTCGCACCGGCGGGTATGGTCCACCTTGTTCCGCGCGATGATGTTGCGCGAGGAGCGCCAGAGGTGGATCCCCCAGCCGTGATTCGACGCGAGATCGTTGTCCGCGATATAGCTCTCCCGGGCCTCCAGCAGCGCGATGCCATTCTGGGAACCGCGCGCGGTCACACCGATCACGCTGGCCGCCACGGTTCCCCGGAGCAGGATGCCTCCGCCATACCCCTCGAAGACCTCCGGCCGAATCAGGTCCAGGCGGTCGGCCGAGTCCGGTCGCGCCGTGGTGGACCGTACCCCCAGGGTCCGGCTGCCTGAGAGGTCGGACCCGGTCACCCGATGGGCGCGTCCACCTTCCAATCGCACGCCGTAGCGGTAGCCGCGAATGATGCCGCCACTGATGGTGACCCCATCCACCCCGCGGCTGGCGATGCCGATCCCGACGAAGCGGCCCGGCACCGAGTCCCCGCTCTCGAGCACGACGCCAGTGAGGTCCACTCGCGTTCCCGACGCGGCCACGATGATGACCCCTCGGTCCGTCTGATCCGGAATCCGGTAACGCCCGGGACAGATCCGCACCTCGCCCTGAACCTGGGTGCCGGCCCGGGTTGGTCGGACGCATGGTGCGGCGCCGCTGAGCGACCACGTGAGCGTGAGGGCAGAGAGGAGAGGGAGCGGTATGAGAATCATGGGCGAACCGGATACCCTCGCTCGCGCAGGTACGCGCGAGCTCGCGGGAGCGAAGAGTCCTTGAAGTGGAAGATGGTGGCGGCAAGGACGCCGTGAGCGCCGGCCTCGAGCGCTTCCGCCAGATGGGCCAGACTACCGGCACCACCGGAAGCGATCACCGGAATGCTTACCGTCCGGGTCACCGCTTCGAGGAGGGGGAGATCGTACCCCTCCCCCGTACCATCACGATCCATTGAGGTCAGCAGGATCTCACCGGCTCCGAGGTCCTCGAGTCTTCGGCTCCAGTCCACCGCCTCCAGTGAGGTTTCCTCCCGGCCTCCATTGACCATCACGGTCAGCCGGCCACCAATCCGCTTGACGTCGACCGCCACGACGACGCACTGACTGCCGAAGCTCTCGGCCAGGCGCGAGACCAGCGAGGGGTCGCGCACCGCGGCGGTGTTCACCGCCGTCTTGTCCGCACCGGCCCGGAGGGCGGCGGCGGCATCGGCAGCCGAGCGGATCCCGCCGCCCACCGTGAACGGGATGAAAATCGTCTCGGCCACCCGGCTCACCATCTCGAGCGTGGTCTGGCGAGCCTCGGGGCTGGCGGAGATATCCAGGAAGACGAGCTCGTCGGCGCCTTCAGCATCATAGCGAGAAGCCTGCTCGACCGGATCGCCGGCGTCCCGCAGCGATTCGAAGTGCACGCCCTTCACCACCCGTCCACCCGCCACGTCCAGACAGGGAATGATCCGCCGCGCTAGCATACCCGCAGCACGTCGTCCACCGGCCCTGCGGTCCCGCTTGCCAGCAGGGTCACGATGTCATCCAGCGCGCGGCGCTCCCTGGGCCAGGCGAATCGACGCTTGGCGTCCGGTAGCGAGAGCCACTCGAACCCGTCGTGCTCCGCCCCCAGGCGAACGGTCGCGTTCCCGGCGACGAACGCGGCAAAAACCGGTACCAGCGCGACCTCGTCGGTCCGGTGCTGATAGAATAATTCTACTCGACTCAGGTTGTAGAGGCGGACCGGAGTGAGTCCGGTTTCCTCTTCCAGCTCACGCCCGGCCGCTCCGGCCGGGTGCTCGGCGGCCTCGATGTGCCCGTGTACCGTCTCCCACGATCCCGGACAGCGGCCGGCTGTGCCGCGTCGAAGCACGAGACACTCGAGGCTCGTGCCCTCGCCGCGGAGCACGTATACATCTACCAGGGAGGTTCGCACCGAGGTCACGGGCGCCACTCGGCAAAGGCAGCCAGCAGCGCGATCCCGGCAACCTGGGATTTTTCGGGATGGAACTGCGCACCGATGACCGACCCTTGTCCCACCAACGTCGGAAACACCCCGCCGTAGTCCCCGGTCCCGAGGACCGCGTGATCCGGCAGGGAGGTGGGGTGATAGCTGTGCACGTGGTAGAAGAACTGGGCCCCGTCGCTGAACGTGGGCATCAGCACCGGATGCCGCCGCCCCGCTTCGGTCAGGTCCACTTTGGCCCATCCGACATGCGGCACCGGCAGGCCGCTGGAGAATCGCCGAATCCGGCCCGGCAGGAGTCCAATGCCGCGCGCATCGGGCGCCTCCTCGCTCTCCTCGAAGAACAGCTGAAGCCCGAGGCAGATACCAAGGACAGGCCGGCCGGCGCCGGCCACCTCCCGCACCGCTTCGCCCAAGCCGGTCGAGCTGAGCGTGCGCGAGCCCTGCCCGAAGTTTCCCACTCCGGGAACAAGCACCCGGTCCGCCCGGCGCACCTCGTCCGGATCTCCGGTGAGCTGAGCCCGGTGGCCGCTCGCCCCCAGCGCTCGAACCACACTCGCGAGGTTGTTCACCCCGTAGTCGACAACCACGATCACAACGTTCCCTTGGTCGAGGGCACTCCCGCCACCCGCGGGTCCTGGCTGGTTGCACCATCCAGCGCACGAGCGAAGGCCTTGAATGCCGCCTCGACGATGTGATGCGGGTTGTCACCCCGTTGCAGGTCGAGATGCACCGTGAGCCCCGCATTGAGGACGAGCGCGCGGAAGAACTCCGGCGTGAGAAACACGTCGTAGTCGCCCAGCATCTGCCATTTCGGGATCTCGACGTTGTAGGAAAGATAGGGACGACCGGACACGTCCATAACGCACCGGACCAGCGCCTCGTCCAGCGGCACCATGGCGTCGGCGTAGCGACGGATGCCAGCTCTGTCCCCCAATGCCTTCGCGATCGCTTGCCCCAGGACGATCCCGGTGTCTTCCACCGTGTGGTGGCCGTCCACGTGGAGGTCGCCCCGAGCCTCGACCGTGAGGTCCAGCAGAGCGTGACGGGCTAGCGCTTCCAGCATGTGGTCGAAGAACCCGATGCCGGTCTTGACCTTGGCCTCGCCCCGGCCGTCCAGATCTACCCGGACCCGGAGATCGGTCTCTTTGGTTTTGCGAGTGACTTCACCTATTCGGGGCATGGTTAACATTAAGAGCGTAAGCGGTAAGCGGTAAGCTCACGCTTTGTTCAGAATCTGCTCCAGCGCTTCGATTACCGCATCCATGTCCTCAGGCGTCCCGATCGAAATCCGCAGGCACTCCGCCAGCTCGGCCGAACCGGAGACATCGCGGACCAGGATGCCGTGGTTCTCGTAGAGGCGGAGGAAGAGCTCCTTGGCCGGCAACTGATCACTCCGGATCAACACGAAATTGGCGGCAGTGGGAAAGGCCGTCAGTCCCGGGAGCCCCCGCAGCCGCTCCACAAACCGGTCGCGCGTCGCTATCACCCCACGCGTCCGCTCAGCGAGCAGCGACGCATGCCGCAGTGCGGTCCGGGCCGCGGCCAGCGTGATCAGGTTGACGTTATAGGGGAGCTTACCCTTGGCGATCTCGCGAGCAACCGCGGGGTGCGCCAGGGCCAGCCCGAAGCGGAGGCCCGCCAGGCCGAGAGCCTTCGAGAAGGTTCGAAGCACGACCACCCGCGACGAACGCGCGAGCAAGCCAAGCGCCGTGGGGCCCCCGAAGTCCTGATACGCCTCATCACACACCACCAGAGCGCTGGTCTCGGCCAGGATTCGCTCGACAGCGCCCTCGGGCAGTGCGGATCCAGTGGGGTTGTTTGGCGAGTTGAGCACGATCACCCGGGCCTGTACCCGGATCGCTTCCTCGATCAGCCGTTCGACGTCATAGGCAAATCCGCGGCCCAGCGGCACCGGCACATAGCGACCACCGAGAACCGAGGTGAGCAGGCGGTACAGGGAGAACGTGGGAGACGGCGCCACCACCGCATCGCCGGCCGCCAGCGTCACCGAGAGCACGGCCTGGATCAGCTCGTTGGAACCATTTCCCACCAGGACGCCATCCGCCACCCAGCCATAGTGCCCCGCCAGCGCCATCAGGAGATCGGCCGGCGCAAACTCCGGATAGCGCTGCCAGCCCTCTGCAGCCTGCTCGAAGACTTCGCGCTTGAGCTCGTCCGGAAAATCGTAGGGGGATTCGTTCTGGTTGAGCTTGCGCCGGGCTGCGGGTGAGGCCAGTGAGTAGCCCGTTTGGGAGCGCACGGCAGGCTTGATCAGCGACAGGCCTTCGGCTGCGTGCGGGAGCACTCCCGCCGTGCCGGTACTTGGATCTGGCAACGAGTGGGCGGGTTGGGCTGGGTCGGCTCGAGTGAACGGCCGGTTCAAGCGCGCCGGCGGCCGAGTACGGCCTCGATCCGTGCGGTGAGGGAGCGGGCGCGAAACGGTTTGGTCACGAAATCGTCGGCGCCGAGCTCGAATACTCGCACTTCGTTGTCCTCGTCACCTTTGGCGGTGAGGACCATGATCGGAATGTCCCGGGTAGCAGGGCGCGAGCGAAGCTGGGCCAGCACGCTGTAGCCGTCGATGCCCGGCAGGTTGAGGTCGAGAATAATGACGTCCGGTGCGAATCGATCGACCTCATCCAGTGCCTGGATCCCGTCGCGGGCCTCGGCCACCCGGTAGCCTTCACGCTGCAGCAGGTCCTTCATCACTCGCCGCAGTTGATCCTCGTCTTCAACCAGGAGCACACTGGCTCCCCGTCCGCGTCCTTCGGCTACTGCTCCCTCAGCAGGCGGCGATTCTTCCAGCAGATCCATAAAGAATTCGAGCGGCTCCGCGGGCGCCGGCTTGGACGAGCCCTGCAACGGGGCCGCCGCGTGCGGTGCCGAGGTCCTGGCACGGGGAGCGGACGGGCTGGCGGGCCGCGCCTCCTCATGGGGAACCTCGGTGACCCGCAGCAGCTCCTCGAGAGTGGACTCGCCGGAGAGCACGTGCCGTAATCCGCTGCCGAACAGCGACCGCATCCCGGCGGCCCGGGCGGCTTCGGCGATCTTCTCGGCGGTGGCGCCTTCGCCTATCCGGCGCTCCAGTTCCGGCGTCATCGTCATCACTTCGACGATGCTGAACCTCCCCCGATAGCCGGTCATCGAGCAGTCGGCGCAGCCGACCGCCTGATACAGCGTGGCGCCCGGAGGGACGAAGCGGGTGAGGTTCCCGCCGATGGGCTCGGTCGAGAGCACGCGGCACGCCGGGCACAGCCGGCGCATCAGCCGCTGGGCCACTACCCCGCGGAGGGCAGGCGCGATCTTGTACGCTTCCATGCCCATGTCCACCAGACGGGTCACGGCGTTGGGCGCGTCGTTGGTGTGCAGCGTGGAGAGGACCAGGTGACCGGTGAGCGAGGCCTGGAGCGCGATCTGAGCAGTCTCCTTGTCGCGGATCTCACCGACCAGCACCACGTCGGGGTCCTGCCGCAGAATCGAGCGCAGCGCCGCCGCAAAGGTGAGTCCCGCCTTCTCGTTCACCTGCACCTGGACGATGTTCTGGCCCAACTTGTACTCGACCGGATCCTCGACCGTGACGATGTTGACTCCCTCGCCCTGAACTACCCGAAGCGCGGAGTACAGCGTCGTCGTCTTTCCCGATCCTGTCGGGCCGGTCACCAGGATGATGCCCTCCTTGTGGCTGAGGAGGGCCTTGATCATCTGTTGTTCGTCCTCCGCCAGGCCGAGGCTGTCGAGCGACAGCGTAGTCGCCTTCTGGTTGAGAATCCGGATGACCACCTTCTCGCCGTGCGACGCGGGAAGGGTCGAGACCCGAAGGTCGACCGGCTCGCCATTGACCGACACCCGGGCGCGGCCGTCCTGGGGCCGGAGCCGGTCGGCAATATCGAGCCCGGACATGATCTTGACCCGCGAGATAAGGGGAACACCAGCACTCCGGGGAATCTTCATGGCCTGCCGCAGCACCCCGTCGATGCGGTAGCGCACAATGACGCCGCCCTCGATCGGCTCGATGTGAATGTCGCTCGCGCGATTGGAG
>JAXDMF010000061.1:0-8794 GCA_034666205.1 Gemmatimonadales bacterium | reverse complement strand
GATGGTCGAGGTTGCGGACCGCGGGCCGGGGATACCGATTGGTGAAGAGGAGACCGTCTTCCGCAAGTTCCATCGAACGGCGGGGGTAGATCATGCGGGTCCTGCGGGCGGCTCCGGTCTGGGACTGACGATCTGCCGTGGGATCATCGCTGCCCACGGGGGTCGGATGTGGCTGGAACCGAGCGCAGCGCAGGGCGCTTGCTTCCGGTTCACCCTTCCCCTTGAAGGTCCACCTCTTCGCACCGTGCCCACCGAGGCAGTAGAAGGCTGAATCATGGCCGCTACTGCCCCGCTGGTGCTCCTGATCGAGGATGAGCCTCAGATGCGGCGTTTCCTGAGGACCACCCTTCGCGCTCACGACTACCAGGTAGTCGAAGCGGCCTCAGCCCGCGAGGGGTTGGCGCAGGCTGCTGGGCGCAACCCGGAGGTGATCTTACTGGATCTAGGCCTGCCTGATATGGATGGCCTCGCGGTCACCCGAGAAATTCGCCGGGTTGCCCGCACGCCGATCATCGTGATTTCCGCACGGGGCCAGGAGCACGACAAAGTCACAGCTCTCGATCTAGGGGCTGACGACTACCTCACCAAGCCATTCGGCGCGTCAGAGCTCCTGGCCCGAATTCGCGTAGCTCTGAGACACTCCGCATTCCCTCCGGGCACCACGCCTCAGCCCGTCTTCCAAACCGGTGAGCTCCGAGTCGACCTGGTGCGCCGGCAGGTCTTTCGGGCCGACGAAGAAGCGCACCTCACCCCCACCGAGTACAAGCTGCTTGCTGCCTTGATACGGCACGCCGGCAGAGTCATTACCCACCGGCAGCTGCTCCAGGAGGTCTGGGGTGCTAACTACGCTGATCAGAGCCATTATCTGCGCGTTTACATGGCTCAACTCAGACACAAACTGGAGCGCGATCCAGCCAGGCCTCGTCTGCTGACCACGGAGCCGGGCGTCGGGTACCGACTACGTGAGGGATAGATACCCCAACCAGGGCTACCGCCTTGCCCGGCTCGCCTGTAGTCTCAGGCCATGCAAGTCCTCATCACGGCGCCGGTCGGCGCGTGCGGAGTTTGATGCCGCCGGTCTCTCGCGGATTCAGTGGCCGGCGTCGTCCAGACGCTGACCCGACTCGGATCCCACCCGGGCAGTACATAACTCCCGATTTCCCGGTGCTCTCGGCCGGGCCTACCCCGCGCACGCCGCTGGAACAGTGGACCTTTGCCATCAGGGGAGCGGTGAAGACGCCGGCCTCCTGGACCTGGCAGGAGTTTCTCTCTCTGCCCAGCGAGACTTTCACGGTGGACATCCACTGCGTGACGAAATGGTCCAAGCTGGATACCGTGTGGACGGGAGTCTCGCTCGATGTGCTTCTCGAGGCGGCCGGCACGACCGGCAAGTATGTCACTGCCTGGAGTGGTGGCGGCTACACCACCAACATCCCACTCGTGGACTTGGTCGGTGGCAAGGCCTGGATCGCGCACGGCTACGACGGCAAGCCGCTCGAGGCCGAGCATGGGGGGCCCGCTCGGCTGCTCGTTCCACACCTCTACTTCTGGAAAAGCGCCAAATGGGTGCGCGGGCTGGAGCTGACCCAGGACGAGGAGCCCGGATTCTGGGAGCAGAACGGCTACCACATCTACGGTGATCCGTGGCGGGAGCAGCGCTACTCGGGCGACTGAACTGGCAGCTCGCCGAGGTAGTCGAGGTCCTCGATGAAACGCCCCGGGTGCGTAGCATCGTCCTCCGCTGCCCGGGGTGGCCGGGCCATCTCGCCGGCCAACATGTTGACGTTCGGCTCACCGCGGAAGATGGATATCAGGCCGAGCGGAGCTACTCTATCGCGTCTGGACCGGAGGATGAGCACGTCGTGCTCACGGTGGAGCGGCTCGAGGACGGCGAGGTATCACCGTACCTCTTCGATGTGCTCCATCCCGGCGACCGGCTCGAGCTCCGCGGTCCGATCGGCGGCTACTTCGTCTGGACCGAGGCGCTGGGCGGACCGCTGCTCCTCCTGGCCGGCGGCTCGGGAATCGTTCCGCTTCGCTCAATGCTCCGGCACCACTCTGCCACCCGCAGCCCGGTTCCCGCGCGTCTTTTGTATTCGTCGCGGTCACTTAATGAGGTCATCTACCGTAAGGAGCTCGAGCAGCTCAACTCCGCGCACACCGAGATCTCCTTCACCCTGACCCGGGAATGGCCCGAAGGTTGGAGCGGCCATCGCCGCCGGATCGACGATGAGCTTCTCAGGGAAATCTCCTGGCCTCCAGCGGTGCGGCCGCTGGTCTACGTCTGCGGACCCACCGCGTTCGTCGAGCGAGCCGCCGACCTCCTGGTCGCGATGGGGCACGATGCCGCCCGGATCAGGACCGAACGATTCGGGCCGACCGGGACCTGAGCGCTGGGCCGACTCTAGCGGAACTACTGCGCCCCGTCAGATTGAACCCCTCACCCCCGTAGGAAGAGGCTTCATGCCGACTCTTCGTCCCAGCCTGCTTGCCCTCGTCGCCCTTCTGGTCCCGCTTGCCGGTCACGCGCAAAGCGACGCACCGCTCCTGCTGCGAGAGCCCGGCCTCAGCGCTACCGAGATCTGCTTCAGCTTCGCCGGGGACATCTGGACCGTGCCTCGGGCGGGGGGTCTCGCTCACCGGCTCACCGCGACGCCTGGACCAGAGTCGGCCTGCCATTTCTCGCCCGACGGCAAGTGGGTGGCGTATACCAACACGACCAACGGCAACCCCGATGTGTACGTCATCGCGACGGAGGGCGGCGACCCCAAGCGCCTGACCTACCATCCCGGGTTGGATCGGGTGCGCGGATGGACGCCCGGGGGCAAGGTGCTCTACGTATCGACCCGCCATGGGATCGCCCTGACGTCTGCTGGTGGGGCGCCCCGACTCTTTGCCCAGGACGTCGATGGCGTGATGCCGGCCGCGGTCGATTTGCCGAGCGCCTGGGACGGGGCGTACAGCGGGGATGGACAGATGCTCGCGTACCTCCCATTTCCGCCCGCCAACACAGCGTGGAAGCGCTATCGGGGCGGCCGGACTAGCCCGATCTGGATTGCGTCGCTCGCCAACGCATCGATCGATAAGGTGCCGCGGGACAATTCGACCGATCAGTGGCCGATGTGGGTGGCCGACACGGTGTTCTTCGTGTCCGACCGGGACGGCCCCGCCACACTCTTTGCTTACGACACCCACACCAAGAAAGTCGCCCGCCGGATCGAGAACCGCGGCCTCGACCTCAAGTATGCGTCTGCCGGACCCGGCGCCATCGTGTACGAGCAGTTCGGCGCGATTCACCTGTATGACCTGAAGACCGGCAAAGTCGCTCCGGTACCGGTCCGCCTGTCCGGTGAGCTGACCGAGGCTTTGCCGCACTGGGTAGACGTCACCCAGCAGTTGCAGCATCCCGCCGTATCGCCGACCGGTGTGAGGGCGGTGTTCGAGGCCCGGGGCGAGATCATCACGGTCCCGGCCAAGAAGGGCAATGCGCGCAACATCACCCGCACGGTCGGGGTGACCGAGCGGCGGCCGGCCTGGTCGCCCGACGGTCAGACGCTCGCCTACTTCTCCGATGCGGGTGGAGCCTACCACCTGGAGCTGCGAGGGCAGACCGGCATGGCCGAGGCCCGATCCATCAAGCTCGGTGACGGCGATACGTACTACTACGACCCCGTCTGGTCACCCGATGGCAAACGCATCGCGTACAGCAACTCCCGCGGCGAGCTCTGGTATGCGGACGTCTCCAGCGGAAAGGTCATCAAGGTTGATGCGGATCCGCTGGGTCCCCAGTTCGGCGACGCCGGGTTCCCCGTTTCATGGTCGCCCGACTCGCGCTGGCTGGCGTATGCCCGGTCGATCAAGAATCGATTGAGCGCCGTCTTTGTCTACGACCTGCCCCGTGGAGCCTTCACCCAGGTGACCGACGGGATGAGTGATGCCCGCAATCCCGCCTTCGACGCCGGCGGCCAGTATCTGTTTTTCCTCGCGAGCACCGACGCCGGCCCGGCGAGCGACTTCAGCATGATGACGTACGATCACCCCATTACCCGCAGCCTCTACGCCATCGTCTTGCGCAAGGACCGGCCCTCGCCGGTCGCGCCCGAGAGCGACGAAGAGAAGGCCCAGGGTGACAGCGCCGCGCAGAGCACCGCCAAGGCGGCGGCCGGAGACGTGAAGGGCGCCAAGGCCCTCAAACCAGGAAAGGACAGCGTGGAGAAGGTCACCCCACCGGAGCCGGTGCGGATCGACTTCGACGACATCGACCAGCGCACCGTCGCACTCCCGGCATCGGCGAAGAACTACGTAGCGTTGCGACCGGGGAAGGCAGGAACCCTGGTCCTGGTGGAGGCTCCGTTGGTGCCGGTGGATCAGCAGGACGCGGACAGTGCGCCGCCGGTCACCATCCACCGGTTCGACATGAAAGAGCGGAAGACCGCCGAGGTTCTCGCCGAAGTGAAAGACTTCGATCTCTCCCGGAATGGCGAGAAGTTGCTGTACAAGGTCAAGGATAAGTGGGCCATCGCGTCCATCGCCGACGTGGCTCCCGCCGAACCGATTACGCCAGGCGACAGTGCTATCAGCGCCGAGAACGTTCAGGTCATGACCGATCCCCACGCCGAATGGGACGAGATGTATCACGAGGCGTTTCGGATGCAGCGCGCCTTCTTCTACGATCCGGGCTACCATGGCCTGGATCTCGCGGGAACCGAGCGTCAGTACCAGCGGTACCTGCCAGGGCTCGGCAGCCGGGCCGACCTCGACTATCTGCTGGCGGAAGTGTTCGGCAACCTGACGGTCGGCCATCTGTTCGTGCGTCCGCCGGACGGTGCGCCGAATAAGACTCCCGCAAACGGGCTCCTCGGCGCGGATTACACGATCGAGAACGGACGCTGGCGCTTCGCCAAGGTGTACCATGGCGAGAACTGGAATCCGCAGTTCGTCGCACCGCTCACCCAGCCCGGTGTAAACGTCAAGGCCGGCGAGTATCTCCTCGCCGTCGATGGGCGCCCACTCACCGCATCCGACAACGTCGATCAGATGCTCCAGGGCACTGCCGGCAAATCAGTCGTGCTCCGGGTGGGCGCCCGCCCCGACGGCAGCGGTGCTCGCGAGGTCACCGTGATTCCACTTCCGAACGACCTCCTGCTGCGGCATCTGGCCTGGGTCGACAACAACCGCCGCACCGTAGACAAGCTCTCGGGTGGCAAGCTGGCGTACATCTATGTCCCCAATACCGCCAACGAGGGGTACACCCGATTTAACCGCTATTTCTTCGCTCAGCAGGAGAAGCTCGGCGCCGTGGTAGACGAGCGCTTCAATACCGGTGGGAACATCGCCGACTACATGGTGGAGTATCTGCGCCGGGAAAGCCCGTTCAACTACGTGACCGCCCGCTACGGCGAGGACGTGCCAATTCCCGGCGGTGCTATCTATGGTCCGAAGGTGATGCTGATCAATGAGTACGCCGGGTCGGGCGGCGACGAGCTGCCCTGGTTGTTCCGTCGCTTCAAGGTCGGCTCGCTCATTGGCAAGCGGACCTGGGGCGGGCTCGTCGGTATCGGCGGCTACCCGACACTGATGGACGGGGGAGAGATCACGGCGCCCCGCATCGCACTGTGGACCCCGGAGGGAGCCTATGCGGTGGAGAACGTAGGGGTCGCGCCGGACATCGAGATCGACCTCGATCCCGCCGCGTGGCGCGCGGGCCACGACACTCAGCTCGAAAAAGCAGTAGCAGTGCTGATGGACCAACTCGCTAAGAGGCAGTCACCGACTGTGAAGCGCCCGGCGTTCCCGACCTGGGCGAAGGAGAGCAATTCGGGTCGCTAAATGGACTACACCTCCCGGTCCGCCCGCCGGGCCCGCTCCCGCCGGCGAAACACCTCTGCCCGTCCCTCGCCCCGGCTGTAGGCCGGGTTCCTGATCTTGTACCAGGTCGTCGATGGACCGTAGGGATCGCTCTTCCGTTTGGCGATGATGCCTTCCAGATCCACTTTCTTGATCGCTCCGAACAGGGCCCGTCCGTGCTCCTCGAGCGTGAGGACCTTGTAGAGCGGCCCTGTATCTGCCGGCAGCAGGTCGGTCAGACGCCGTTTCCGCTCCTCCAACGGCAGCGGGCGTAGATCGTCGCCATCGAGCCACAGCAGATCGAAGGCCGCGAACGCCAGAAAGCCCTCGCCGCGGAGGAGATCCCGAAAGCTCGGCTTCCCCTTGCGATCGAGCGCGACAATCTCGCCATCCAGGATGACCTCCCGCCCGCCGAGTACCCGGGCGACCCGGTTGCAGAGCTCCTCGAACCGGTCGAAGCCGAAGTTCCGTCGGGATCGGATCTCGCAACCCAGCTCAGAGGCATAGACCAGCCCACGAAAACCGTCGTATTTGGGCTCGAAGAGCCACTCGGGATCGTCGAAGGCGTCCGCTCGGGGGGCGAGCGCGATCGGATCGATCTGCGGGAGGCCGCTGACGGCGGGTGAGTCGAGCGGGCGGTCGAGGGTCTTCGTGGGCATGACGGCTCCGGGGCCGCGCGCGCGGCCTGGAGCCCTCCCCACGAGGAGGGCGGTTCAATAAGGGCTCCCCATTCTATCCGGCGAATGCGCTGTTCGTAAGGCCGGGGCCGCCCTGATGACGTAGCGTGGCCCACCGCCTCGCGGTATCATCTCCGACCTGATGCGCCGGAAAATCGGAGCCATCCTCGCCCCCGCAGTCTTCGTCCTCCTGCTGGCACTTCCGATGCCGGGCCCGTCGGCCGCCGCGCACCGTCTGGCGGCAGTGCTGGCGGCCGTGGTCGTCCTGTGGGTAACAGAGGCGCTGCCCCTCCCGGTTACCGCACTGCTCGGCGCCGCGGCCTGCGTGGCGCTGCAGGTTGCGCCGGCGAAGGAGGTTTTCGCCCCATTTGCCGACCCGCTGATGTTCCTGTTCATCGGCGCGTTTATCCTGGCGCGCGCGATCTTTCTCCACGGGCTCGACCGCCGCGTCGCCTATGCGGTGCTCTCCCTTCCCTGGGTCGGCGCACGGCCCAGCCGGATCCTGCTCGCCTTCGGCGCCGTGACGGCATTCATCTCCTGGTGGATCTCCAACACCGCAACCACCGCGATGATGTTCGGGATCGGGCTCTCGATTCTGGCCGCGCTTCGAGTGCCCGGCGGTGCAGCAACCATCAATCCGCGCTACGCCACAGCGCTGATGCTGATGACGTCGTTCGCGGCCTCGGTCGGTGGCCTGGCCACCCCGGTCGGCACGCCGCCGAACGTGATCGGCATCGGCTTCATTCGGTCTCTGGTCGGAGTGGAGATCCCCTTCTTCCGCTGGATGCTGGTCGGCGTTCCGATCTTCCTGGTGCTGTTCACCTTCCTCTATCTCTATTTCGACCGGGTGGCCCCCGCAGGCGTTCGCGAGCTGCCCGTGGGGGCCGAGCTGATCCGCCGGGAGCGCGAGCGCCTGGGCCCGTGGAGCAGGGGGCAACGCTCGGTGGCCCTCGCCTTCGCGGTGACCGTGTTCCTTTGGATTCTTCCGGGAATCGTCGCAATCGTGTCCGGGGAGGGAAGTACCGCCTACGCGAGCTTGACCCGGCGCGTGCCTGAAGGTGTCGCTGCACTGTTGGGTGCCATGCTGCTGTTCATTTTGCCGGGGAACGAGGGACCGGCGATCACCTGGCAGGACGCAGTGCAGATCGACTGGGGGGTGGTGCTGCTGTACGGCGGCGGGTTTTCGCTGGGGGTCCTGTCGTTTCAAACCGGCCTGGCAGAGGCGATGGGCAGGGGCCTGACAGGGCTGCTCCCCATACAGGGGAGTCTCGGGCTGTTAACGGCCTCGGTGCTTGTCGCGGTGATTCTGTCGGAGACCACCTCCAACACCGCGGCCGCGAACATGGTGGTGCCGGTGGTTATCTCCGTCGCCCGCGCCGCCGGCCTGGACCCGTTCGAGCCCGCGCTCGGCGCCACCCTGGCCGCGAGCCTCGGCTTCATGCTACCAGTCTCCACTCCGTGCAACGCGATCGTGTACGGCTCGGGCTATATCCCGCTGGGGCAGATGATGCGGCACGGGCTGGCGCTGGACCTGGTGGGGATCGTGGTGATCATCACGCTGGTCCACCTGTTGGCGCCGATGATCCGGTAGTCGATTTCTCCCCTCGGCCAGCATCGAGCTCCCAGCTCCTAGCTCCCAGCCCGATACGTGCCATATTTCTGCCATGAGTATTCCCGACCGGCGTCCGATTCAGCTCATCACCATCTCGCGTGAGTACGGCGCCGGCGGCAGCGAGCTGGGCGTGCTCCTCGGTAAGGAGTTGGGCTGGCCGGTGCTGGATCACGAGCTGGTGCAGCAGCTGGCCGCCCGGCTTCGGTGCGAGGAGGGCGAGGTCGTGGCTATGGACGAGCACGTGCCGAGCTTCCTGGAGCGGCTCGCTGCCGTGGCGGTGGTGACCGCACCCGAGTCGCGAGCCCACTCCAGACCGTGGGCCACCGATCCCGACTGCATCGCCGCGGCGGCGCGCGAGGTCCTGCTCGAGGCCGTGCGAACCCTCCCGCTCGTCGTGGTGGGCCACGGCGGGAACTGCCTCTTTCGCGGCCGTCCCGACGTGCTGAGAGTTCGGGTCACCGCTCCACTCGACGTCCGGGTGCAGCGGGTCGCCGCGCGAACCGGCGTACCGAACGCCCAAGCCGCTACCGCCGTGCGGCGCAAGGACGCCGACCGGCAGCAGTACCTCCAGCGCTATTATCAGAGCAGCCTGAACGATCCCTGTGAGTACGACCTGCAGATCAACACGGGGGCAGTTCCGATCGACGCGGCTGCCCGA
>JAXDMF010000060.1:0-2664 GCA_034666205.1 Gemmatimonadales bacterium | reverse complement strand
CCTGCCGGGAGATGACCGAGTAGACCCGGCTGTCGGGCAGCCCTTTGCCTTCATCGATCAGCTCGACCCGTCCGTCCGCTGGATCAACGCGTCCGAGTCCCTGGTCGGTTGCCGCCCACACCGAGCGATTCTGACCAGCGAGCTCGCGAACCTGGTTGAACGGGGTGCCCAAGGCGGAGGGACCGGGAACGGTCTTGAACTCACCGAGTTCCTGTCCCACGAAGGTGAAGGAGGCGTCCGTTGTCGCTGTTCGATTCGTCGCCGCCCAGACGCCGCCAGGCCAGCTGAACACGGCACCCACCCGGTCGGATGGGAGTCCGAAGGTGAGCCGCTCGGGGAGTCCCGCACCGTCGGGCATGAAGAGGGTTCCGATCCCCGATGTCCCCAGATACCAGCCTCGATTGTCGTACGACCGGGCCGCGGCGGTGTAGTGCACGTTGTGCAGTCGATTATCGGTAAGGATCGCGGCTGCATTCGCCTGGAGGGTCGGATTGCTACGGATGGCCTGGTCCACCGTTGCGGGCGTGAGCGGGCGGGCCGGCGGTCGGCCTGGTGCAGGGACGACGCCACCGCGTGGCAGTAGCTCCCAGCCACTGCGGGTCCGAAGATAGAGACCCACTGCCGGATCGCTCTGATCGAAAGCAATTCCAACGATACCCTCGGGCACCGCGCCCTGGTCCCACAGCTGGATGTCGGGCTGGTAGTGCACCCAACCATCCGGCCGCGCGAGCCAGAGCGAGTTGTCGAGCGGGTCGGCCAGCGCGCTGAAAACGCGAGCCAGCAGGCCCCGATCGGGAGGGTCGATCGAGCCTTCCCAACGCTGGAACTGTGGGTTCCAAATGAGCAGCCCGGTGGGTGAGGCGATGAAGACGCGATCCGAAGACGCGGCGATCGCAGTGACCCGGCTGAAGTCGCCCACGACCGTTCGATCCTCGGGACGCCAGTCGCGAGTGAACGACTGCGCTTGGGCAGAGGATGCAAGCCCAAGAGCCAGCAACTGGAAGTGGCAGCGCATCAAGAAAATCTACATGGATCAGTTAGCGGGCGGCGCGGTTAGAACGTTTGGGGACGTGGCTGTTCGAAGAGGATCGGTGGGCGTGGCGCCGGCCGGGCCACTCGAAGCACGTCCCACTCCCGCCAGAGGTCCGGCAACGCCTGCACGACATCCATCGGTCTGAGGCTTCGTGCGGTCTGTCGGCGGGCTGCCAGGTCAGCGGCGCGGCCAAGTGCCTGCGCGCCGAGCCCGGCCGCCGATTCAGGCTCGAGCTCGTGGGCGAGTGCGGTTCCCACGAGGCCGCTCAGCACATCGCCGCTCCCCCCAGTAGCCAGACCGGGATTTCCGGCAATGACCGTGAGGATCGCCGGCCTTCGGGAGGCGATCACCGTCGGCACGCCCTTCAGGAGAACGGTGGCGCTCGACGCTTCGGCGGCACTGGCCGCGGCAGCCCAGGGGTCCAGCTCCCGCACCGACGCAAGCTCGGGAAAGAGAGTCCGAAACTCTCCGGGATGAGGAGTGAGTACCACTCGTTTCTTGGCCGACAGCGCGGCCAGCTCGGGCACAGCGCCGGCGAACGCGACCAGCGCGTCGGCATCGAGCACCGCGGAGCGGGCGACCTCGACCAGGGCCGTCACCAGCGCACGGCGCCCTGCGTCACGACCAAGGCCGGGACCGATCACGAGGGCGTCGGCGCGAGCGACGAGATCGAGCAGGGCGCGAGAGGGCGGCTGGTCGAACGGATGCGCGAGTGTCTGCACATCGGGCTCGGCCTGCACCAGGAGGGCGATCGTGTCGGGAGGAGCCACTGCGTGCACCAGGCCGGCACCGGCACCGAAGGCCGCGCGAGCTGCGAGGCGCAGCGCGCCGCTCATGCCGGCGCTGCCACCCACGATCACGACCCTGCCGCGCTCACCCTTGTGGTCGCGCGCCCGGAAGCGGCGCAGCCACTCGGCTGCCTCATGATCGGTGACGACAGTTGGCCAGCCCGGATCGGGTGGCGGGTGGCCGATATCGGTCACCACGATGGAACCGACCTCATCCCGGGCCAGGAGGTGACCGCGGCGGAAGCCGCCGAACGTCACGGTTACGTCGGCGTGGGCGGACCCGTGGACTATGCCGGTCAATAGATCGATTCCGGTCGGTCCATCGATCGCCAGGATCGGAATCTCGAGATCGAGAACTCGGGCAAGGAGAGTGGCCACAGCCGGCCGGGGCGCGCCCGCGGCGCCGGTGCCAAGGAGGGCGTCGATGGCAATGCCGATGCTGGGCCAGGGACCATCGGGCGCGACTTCCCGAACACCCTCGGCCCGGGCCAACCTGGCCATTCGCTCCCGCAGCTCCGTGCCGGTCCCGCTCGAGGTCACCCAGACCGGAACATCCAGCCGGTGCAGCGCCCGGGCCAGGACCCAGCCGTCCCCGCCGTTATTACCCGGCCCTGCGGCGACCAGCACTCCGGTTCGAAGCAGGTGCGCGTACCGATCCGCCAGCACCACTGCCGCCGCGCGTCCGGCGCTCTCCATCAGCGTGGCAAGCTCCACCCCGGCGGCCGCGGCGCGTTGGTCCCAGGTATTGGATTGTTCGGGAGTGAGGACGGGGATCATTGAGGTGAGAGGTGAGAGGTGAGAAGTGAGAGGTGAGAAGTGAGAGGCGAGAAGTGAGAGGTGAGG
>JAXDMF010000059.1:0-3987 GCA_034666205.1 Gemmatimonadales bacterium | reverse complement strand
TCCATACTGCACAGCAGATGATGGTCTACGGCATCTGGCTGAACCTGATCCTCTGCTTCTTCAACCTGATTCCGATTCCACCGCTGGATGGCTCCCATCTGCTCTATCACGCGCTGCCACCTCGTGCGGGCGCCTGGTATCGTGGGTTGAACCGATTTGGCTACCTCCCGATTTTTGCGCTGATTTTTCTCGGCCGCGGCATTTTACCGATCCTCCTTGCCCCCGCTTTGTTCGGCTCGAACTATCTCATGCGGATCATCGCTCCGTACAGCGTAGGCCTGTGATGGACCACCTGTCGGCCGTTGCCGAGACCGAAGCGCCGGCCCAAACACTGGGGGTGGGACCCGGTTTCGTCATCGAGCTCGAGGCCTTTTCCGGTCCGCTGGACCTGCTGCTTCATCTCTTGCGGGAAGAGCAGATCGAGATCGCCGACATTCCGATCGCCCGGATCGCCGATCAATTTCTCCAGGCAATTCACGAGTTGGGCCTCAACCAGGCGGCAGACTACCTCGACATGGCGAGCCGTCTCGTGCGGCTCAAGGCGCAGATGCTGCTGCCGCGCCAGTCGGAGGACGACGGCTGGGAGGATCCTCGGGCCGAGCTGGTGCGCCGGCTGCTGGAGTACCAACAGATTCGGGAGGTCGCTGTGTGGCTGGGCCGTTCGGCCGAACGACGAGCCGAGCAGTTCGCCCGCGGCTATCTGCCGCCGCCGCCGGCGCTCCCACTCCCGCCGCTCACCCTAAACTTGATCGACTTGCTGACGGCGGTCGAGCGGGTCCTGGCCGGCATCCCGTTCCCGGTGCTCCACCGGGTCGTGGCCCGTCCGCTGGATGTGGAGAGCGCGACTCGTCGAATCGAGGGCTTGCTGGCGGAGCAGGAAGAGATCCGGTGGCTCGACGCGCTTGGCGCGGCGCCGACCATCGTAGACGTACTCTCCACCCTCCTGGCCCTTCTGGAGCTGGCCAAGCGAGGCAGCCTCCGGCTGCTGCAGCCCACTCCCTTTTCACCCATGGTGATCGCGCGTGACGCCGCTCGCTCAGTTGCTTGAAGCCGCGCTCTTCAGCGCGATCCGTCCGCTCACTGCCGACGAGTTGTCGACCCTCGACCCGGATGCCACACCGGCCGACGTGCGGGTGGCGCTGGAACAGCTTCGTGAACACTACGACTTCAACCAGCACGGGATCGAGCTGGTCGAGCTTGCCGGCGGGTATCAGATTCTGACCCGGCCGGTGTACGCGGCCGCGATCGAGCGGGCCCAGTTTTCAGTTCGGGCTCCGAAGCTGACCGCGGCAACGCTGGAGACACTCGCGGTGATTGCCTACCGCCAGCCGGTGGGTCGAATCGAGATCGAGGAGATCCGGGGCGTCTCCGCCGGCGGGGTGTTGCGCTCGCTTCAGGAACGCGGGTTGATCGAGGTGGTGGGTCGGAGCGAGGCCCTGGGTCGCCCACTCCTCTATGGGACGACGCCACTCTTCCTCGAGCTGCTGGGCCTGCGCGATCTTGCCGACCTCCCCAAGGCCGAGGAGCTCACGATCGCGCTCAGACCGCATCGTGCTGTCGCCGAAGGCATGGACGACGCTGCGGCGTACGTCGAGGCGGAATCGTGACCGAAATGCGGCTCCAGCGGGCGCTGGCCCGGGCAGGAGTCGCGTCGCGCCGGGCCGCGGAAAAGCTGATCGAGGAAGGGCGGATCCGGGTGGACGGGAAGCCGGCAACGCTCGGCATGAAGGTCGATCCCGAGCGCCAGCGGATCACCGTCGGGAATCGGCCGGTGAAACTCAAGGAGCGCCGCTGGCTCGCCTTCCACAAGCCGCTGGGCGTGGTCACCACGGCCAAGGACGAGGAGGGCCGTCGCACCGTCCTCGACTTCATTCCCGATCCCTCCGCGCTCACCTACGTCGGGCGGCTCGATGTGATGACCACCGGTCTGCTCCTCCTCACCACCGATGGCGAGGCAGTCCACCGGCTGACCCATCCCCGCTATCAGATGCCCCGCCGCTATACTGCCCTCGTACACGGCCGGCCGACGGCGGAGATTGCGAGGGCGATGCAGGAGCGAATCGAGATCGATGGACGGGCGGTCGTGCCGAGCGAGGTCAAGGTACGGTCGGGGACGGCCGGTCGCAGCATCGTGGACCTCACGCTCCAGGAGGGCCGCAACCGGATCGTGCGCCGCTGGTGCGAGGCGATGGGACTCAAGGTCGAGCGGCTGGCACGTCTCTCCTACGGCCCGGTACGGCTGGGCGATCTGCAGCCGGGCCGGTATCGCCCGCTGACCCCCCGTGAGGAGCGCGCGTTGTATCAAGCGATCCACCTGGACCCGGAGAACCCTGAAACCGATACCAAGGCGCGGGCGTCCGGAAGGCCAAGGCGGCCGCGCCGGAGATTGTCACCCTGAGGAATCCCCTGCGAAGCGTGGGGAATCGAGGAGTCCAGCTGGAATGAGCGTTCCGAAGTTGACCAAGAAACCGGCAGAGCTGCTGCCGGTGCCACGGATTTTGAAGGAAGTGTCTCGCCGCATCGTGGGGCAGGATGCCATGGTGGAGCGGCTGCTCGTGGGACTGCTGACGGGCGGACACATCCTGCTCGAAGGCGTTCCGGGGCTGGCCAAGACGCTCGCGGTTCGCACCTTGGCCGAGATCATCCACGCCTCGTTCTCCCGCATCCAGTTCACCCCCGATCTGCTGCCGGCGGACGTCATCGGGACGATGGTGTTCAATCAGAAAAGCCAGGAATTTCACGTCAAGAAAGGGCCGCTGTTTGCCCAGATCATCCTGGCGGACGAGATCAACCGCGCCCCGGCCAAGGTCCAGGCCGCGTTGCTGGAGGCGATGCAGGAGCATCAGGTGACCATCGGTGGCACCACCTTCCGGTTGGAGGAGCCGTTCATGGTGCTCGCCACCCAGAACCCGATCGAGAGTGAGGGCACCTATCCGTTGCCCGAGGCTCAGCTGGACCGGTTCATGCTCAAGGTTCGGGTCGGTTACCCGAGCCGCGATGAGGAGAAAGAGGTGCTCCTCCGGATGAGTGGCGGCCAGGAGATTCCGATCGAGCGTCTGCTGGAGCCCGCGACGATTCTCGCTGCCCGAAGCGCCATCGCCAGCCTCTACATGGATCAGAAGGTGGTGGACTACATCGTGGACCTGGTGCGCGCCACGAGGGACCCGGGTCTGGTGGGGCTCACCGATCTCAAACCGCTGATCGCCTTCGGCGGCTCGCCCCGGGCCTCGATCGCCCTGGCCCAGGCGTCACGCGCTCATGCCTTCCTGCGTGATCGCGCCTATGTCACGCCGGAGGATGTCCGGGCCCTCGCGCCCGACGTCCTGCGCCATCGCATCGTGCTCACCTTCGAGGCGGAAGCCGAGGACGTGACCACCGACGATGTGGTGACGCGGATTCTTGGCGCGGTGAGGGTTCCCTGAAAGCGTGAACGGTAAACGGTGAACGGGTCCCACCCTTCCCGTTTACTGTTCACTGTTCACCGTTCACGCTGTAACAACCATGGCTATCTCTCCAGAAATCCTCCGACAGGTCAAGGGAATCGAGCTCCGTACCCGGGGACTCGTAGGGTCCCTGTTTGCCGGAGAGTACCGTTCGGTCTTCCGGGGCCAGGGCATGGAGTTCGCCGAGGTGCGGGCCTACGAGCACGGCGATGACTTCCGCTCGATCGACTGGAACGTCTCGGCCCGTCTGGGAAGTCCTTACGTGAAGACCTTCACCGAAGAGCGGGAGCTCACGCTGATGCTGATCGTGGATCAGTCGGGCTCGACCCGTTTCGGCGAGCCGCTGACCAAGGCCGGGCTGGCGGTCGAGGTGGCCGCCGTCCTCGCGCTGGCGGCCGCGTATCACAACGACCGAGTGGGCGCCCTCCTCTTCTCCGATGCCGTCGAGCAGGTGATCCCGCCTCGCAAAGGCCGCCGGCACGCCCTCCGGGTCATTCGCGATCTGGTGGCGTTCGAGCCCGCCGGCCGCCGGACCAACCTGGGC
>JAXDMF010000058.1:0-4996 GCA_034666205.1 Gemmatimonadales bacterium | reverse complement strand
GCACACCCTGAAGGGCAACTCGGCGATGATGGGCCTCGCACCGGCGCAGACGGTGGCCCACGCTCTCGAGGACGTCTGCGCCCTGCTCAAGGCGGAGCCGGCCCGGCGCGGCGACGAGGTGGCAGCCATGCTGGTTGGCGGGAGCGGGCTGCTGATCGACCTCGTTCGCTCGGCCGCGAACGGCTCGAAGCCCGAGGTGGCCGCGGAGTTTGTCGAGCAGGTCCGATCGTTGCTCGACGCGACCCCCGCCGCATCGCCCAAGCGCCGCCGGGGCGACCGCCGGGTCACTGACAGGCGCGGTGATGCGGCGGACTCCTCGAGCAGCGTCGTCCGGGTCGACTTTCGTCGGCTCGATGCGATGCTCGAAGTTCTGGGCGAGGGGATGATCGAGCAGGAAGCGGTGGCAGAGCTCTTTCGCCGGCTCGCGCGCAAGATCCGGGCAACCGAGGAGCTGTCCGACCTCGACCGCGGCCTCCTCGCACTCCGGAAGACGCTAAAGCGGCTGGAAGGCATTCTGATGGAGACTCGTCTCCTGCCGATCTCCAGCGTATTCGGCCGTTTTCCTCGCCTGGTTCGGGACCTGGCGCAGGCGGAGAACAAGCCGGTCCGCGTCGTCACCGCCGGCGGGGAAATCCCGCTCGATAAGGCCATTCTCGACCGGATCGGCGAACCGCTCACGCATCTGCTGACCAACGCCGTGGTCCATGGGATCGAGAGTCCGGAGGAGCGAGCCCGCGCGGAGAAGCCGGCGGAGGGCACGATCGACCTCCGCGCCACGTCGGAATCGGGGAGAGTGGTCATCCGGATCACCGACGACGGTGGCGGCCTCGATGACGCGAAGATCCTGGCCAAGGCCAGGGCTCTCGGGCTCGAATCTCGGGCGGCGGACCCGGAGCAGCTGCGCTCGCTGATCTTCCTTCCGGGATTCAGCACGGCGGAAGAGGTGTCGGCGCTGGCCGGTCGCGGGGTCGGGCTGGACGTGGTCGCCCATGCCATCCACGAGTTGGGCGGAACCATCGAGGTCGAGAGCCGGCTGGGTCGGGGGACGAGCTTCACGCTCAACTTGCCGCTGACGCTCGCGATCCTGCGCTCTCTGATCGTCGAGGTGGACCAGGAGCGCTATGCGGTGCCGATCAGCCATATCGCGGCGACCGTTCGGGTGGAGCCGGACACGATCCACGAGATGA
This sequence comes from Gemmatimonadales bacterium, assembly GCA_034666205.1. Taxonomy (GTDB): domain Bacteria; phylum Gemmatimonadota; class Gemmatimonadetes; order Gemmatimonadales; family GWC2-71-9; genus CAVVWJ01. The sequence goes on along the minus strand of JAXDMF010000058.1, from coordinate 3,809 downwards.
ATCGGAAGGGCGTCGCGCTGTGGCGGGGAGATCTCATCCATGTCTGTGATGGGGGCGCGCTGCTCGGCACCGGTGCCGCTCCGAACGGTCCCCGCCGCTTCTACATCGTGATCAGCATGGGCAACCGCCGGCGGGGCATTCTGGTGGATCGACTCATCGGTCATCAGGACATCGTGGTGAAGAGCCTCGACGCCACGGTAGGACGGCCGCACGTCGTATCCGGTACCACGATACTGGGCGACGGCAAGGTGGCCTGCATTCTGGACGCGGTGCGCATTCTGGACCAACGGATGTCCGCGTGAGCGGACCGACCGGTCAGGGCGCGGACAGCCTGCTTCGCTTTGCCGACGAGCTCCAACGCCAGGCGCCGGCGGCCGAGGCGTTGAGGCCGAGCCCGGAGTTGCACCTGGTCACCTTTGCCCTGGATCGGGAAGAGTTCGGCATACCGATCGAGCAGGTGAGAGAGGTGATCCGGGTTGGCGAAATCACCCGGGTGCCCCAAGCGCGGCCGCACGTGCGGGGGGTGACCAATCTCCGGGGACGGGTTCTCGCGGTGGTCGAGATCCGGACCCGCATGGGCCTCCCTGCGGCGGAGATCACACTCCGATCGCGGGTGGTGGTGGTCGGGGTTCATGATCGGATCCTGGGAATCCTGGTGGACGGGGTCTCCCAGGTGGTCAAGGTCCCGGCGGAGACTGTGACGCCGGCTCCGGAAGAGGTCTTGTCGCCCGGAACGGACTACATCACCGGCGTGGCCCGATGGAATTCTCGGCTGATCATGCTTCTCGATTTGGAGAAGGTACTGCTGCTCCCGGACTAGCCCCGAGCCACCAGCGGGGTAATCGCACACGTTCTCGAACCAGGAATCGGAATTATGGCAGGCCGCCTCGAGCAGGGCATCAAGGACTGGACGATCCGCCGGAAGATCCTGACCGGCTTCATGGTGGTCATGCTGCTGACCACCCTTCAGGGCTGGCAGGCCATCGAGGGACTCAGCCGAGTTTCGACGGCGGTTGGCGGAGGCACGCTGACCCGGGAAGCCACCGAGCAGATGTTCCAGGACACCCGGTTCCTCATCGTCTCCATCCTGGCGATCACCATTGTCCTCGGGGTCTGCCTGGCGCTGGGGCTGGCTCGGCTCATTGCCGACCCGCTCACCCAGCTCGGTATCCTGGTCGAGGAGGTCTCAAGAGGCGATCTGACCACCGACATCAAGAGTCAGTCCCGGGACGAGATCGGCTGGCTGGAGCATTCGATGCGGCAGATGGTCAAGAATCTCCGCGACATTGCCACCCAGATCACGACGTCGTCGCGCGCGGTCGCAACGTCCGCGGAGGAGATTGCCGCCTCCTCCACCCAGATGGCCAAGGGAGCGGAAAACCAGTCGAGCTCGACCGAGCAAACATCCTCGACCATGGTGGAGATCGCCTCTCAGATGCAGCTGCTGGCCAAGAACGCGGAGGCGCTGGCGGCCAACGTCGATGAGACGTCGGCCTCGATTCAACAGATGAGCGCCACCCTGGCGCAGACCGCTCGGCACGGAGAGGTCCTGCTCGGCGCGGTGGATCAGGCCAGCGGCACCCTCAGTACGATGATCTCGAATGTCGGATCGATCGCCAAGCGGGTCCACCAGGTAGACCAGGTGAGCCAGCAATCGGTGGCCGATACCCGGCAGGGCGGCGAGCGACTACAGGAATCGATCAACTCGATCGGCGCACGCTCGGACGAAGTCGGAAAGATCGTCAAGGTGATCGAGGGGATCGCCGACCAGACCAGTCTCCTGGCACTCAACGCGGCAATCGAAGCCGCCCGCGCCGGCGATGCAGGGAAGGGTTTCGCTGTCGTGGCGGACGAGGTGCGGCGGCTGGCGGAGCGCTCGATGCAGGCCACCCAGGAGATCGGCGAGGTGATCGAGACGGTCCAGACCGACACTCGGAAGGCCGTCTCGCTGATGGAAGGCGTCCTGGCCGGGATCCTGGAATCGATCGGCAAGACGTCAACGCTGGTGGCCGGGGTCGCCACGGCGGCGGACGAGCAGGCCGTGGGTGCCAAGAAGGTGCTCGACACCATGGCCGAGATGTCCACCCTCACCCGGCAGATCGCGGGCTCGATCAAGGAGAACGCCGCCGGCGCCGTGGAGATCAACCGGGCGGCTCAAAAGATGAACCAGCTGACCCACCAGATGTCGGAGGCAGTGGGCGAGCAGAAGCGGGGAGGCGAAATGGTGGTCGAGGCCGTGGAGTCGATTGCGCTCATCTCCCGCCAGAACCTCGTCGCGGTCGAGCAGATGAGCTCGGCGGCGAAGAGCCTTGCGAGCGAGTCGGAGACGCTCAAGCAGCGGGCCGAGATCTTCCAGGTATGAGCTCTTTCTCGGAGACCGCGGCCGCCGGACGGTTGGCTGCGCTCGATGCCCTGCTCGAGGGAGTCGATCGCGAGAAGGCAATCCTGGCCGCGCTGGAAGATGAGGCGCCTGTCGTCCGCGACCGCGCTATCCGGCTGGCGACTCGCTACATCGAGCCGCAGGTGCTGGGCGAGCTGGTGGCCGACGAGACCAACGCCACCTTGCGCAACGCGGCCATTAGCGCGCTCGAGCGCCAAGGTCCCTACGCGGTCCCTCACCTCGAAAGCATGCTGGCCCGGCCCGAGGAGGACGTCGTCATGTTCGCGCTCCAGATGCTGGCGCGGATCGGCGAGCCCTCGGTGGTCCGGACCGTGGCGCCGCTGGTGCGGCACTCGAACCCGAACATCGCCCAATCCGCCGTCGAGGCCCTGGGACAGCTGCGCAGCGCCCAGGCGGTTCCCGTTCTGCTCGACCTGCTCCAGGGAGACCTCTGGATTCAGCTGGCGGCCATCGAGGCGCTGGGCGAGATCGGCGATCCGGCGGCCGTCCTACCCCTCGTCGCTCTGGTGCCTGACTCGATCGTCGCCGAGCCGGCCGTGGCGGCACTCCAGCGCATCGCCGCGCCCGAGTCGCTCGAGGCACTGATCGACCGGCTGGTGGCGGTGCGCGAGCGGTCCCTCCGCGACGGCTTACTGCTCGCCATCGGGGTGGTGATCGATCTTCATCCCAACCCGGGGCCGGTCGCCATCCAATACAGCGGCAAGGTCGAACTCGACCCGTCTCGCGACCTGCTCGGCTATCTGGAGGAGATCCTCCAATGGGACCCTGGGCTCGCTGTTCCCGACGACGGGGGTGAACCCCGCGACGGCGATAGTCTCCTGCGGGCGGCAACGGCGTTGACCGTGGTGGCCGGTCTCCGCTCGATGTATCCGCCGGTTCTGATCCGGATCGCCACGGACGAAAGCGCTGCCTGGGCGGTGACGCTCTTCCGGCGGAACCCGGGCGAGCTATCGCCGGCTCTCCGCCAGTTGCTACGGCACGACGATCTCCGGGTGCGCCGTGGGGCCCTGCTGGCGGGAAGCTTCCAGGCCGAGGACCTCCCGCTGGTCCTGGAACACCTGGAAGACGCCGACGAGCTCATTCGGGCGGCAGCCTGCCGGGCTCTGGGAGTGATCGTGAACCCGGACACGGTGCCGCTGCTGGTCCACCGCCTGCGCGAAGGGGGGGAAGCCGAGCGGGCCGCCGCGGTTGACGCACTCGCCGAGTTTCCTGCCGAATCGCTCGGCGCGCTGGAGCCGTGTCTCGGACCGGACGCTCCCGAGCCGGTCCAGGCCGCAGCCCTGGAGGTTCTCGGCAAGCGGAAGATGGAACGCTTCGACGCGCAGAAGATGGAACAGTTCGAGGCGCGGATTGTCGAGCTTGCCCGGCACCCATCGCCGGACGTGCGGGGACCCGCGATTCGTGCCGC
>JAXDMF010000057.1:0-4778 GCA_034666205.1 Gemmatimonadales bacterium | reverse complement strand
GCGGAGGGCCGACCGCCAGCGGGAGTTGATGGCGGAGCGGGCGCGGTACGAGGCGGAATTGGCCCGGCGCCGGTTCCAGGCGGTCGACCCCGAGAATCGCCTGGTCGCCCGGACGTTGGAGCGGGATTGGGAGGCGAGCCTGGCCGAGGTGGAGCGCCTGGAGCGGGAATCGGCCGCACGGCCCGCGCAGTCGACCCGCCTGGTGGATCCCGCGGAGCGTGCCCGGATCTTGGCATTGGCGCAGGACCTGCCCGCGCTGTGGCAGGCCGCCACGACGACGCAGGTCGAGCGCAAACAATTGCTCGGATTCTTGATCAAGGATGTCTGCCTGACGCGGGCCGAGACGACGATCGAAGTGGCGATCCGCTGGCGCACGGAAGCCTGCACCGTCTTGAACATTCCTCGGCCCCAACGTTCGTGCGATGCACGCCGGACCGACCCCGCCGCGCTGGCTCGCGTCGGTGAGTTGGCGGCCGAGGTCACCGACCGCCAGATCGCCGCGATCCTCGATCGGGAGGGATTCCGATCCGGCACCGGGCGGCGCTTCACAAAGGACATGGTAGTTTGGATTAGATACAAATATAAAATTTCGAGCTGTTGTCCGGAGGGCTTGTCCGCATGTGCCGAGGGTTATCGGGCGGACGGACGCTGTCTTTCGAGGGTCGCTGCGGAGTTGCTCCAGGTGAACGTGTCGACGATCAATGCTTGGTGCCACTCGGGCGTCCTGGACGGCATCCAGGGGATACCCCACGGCCCCTGGTGGATCAAGTTGACGCCGGAGACCATCGCCCGGTTGCGCAAGCCCACGCGCCGCTCCTGGACCCGGCATTCGGCCTCATGAGTGAGACAGGGCCCAAGGAAGGGCCGGACCTCCTTCTCTCAATCCCCAACCCCGTTGCAAAGAGGTGCAGTATGAATGGTAGATCGGAATCCCGAGGCCGCGCAATTTTCCGTTGCTCTTCGGTATGTACACCCGGCGGAGCGGTTGCGGTCGGTAACCGTGCCGACGCAGGGCGCTGAAAGCGGCCGACTTGGCTCCCGGTGTGTCCCAGGTGATCCCGTCCACACCGGGAGTCTTCGCACCCGAATTACTGACCACTCGTAAGATGGCCAGGGCCCGGCCACCGAACGAGTGCGTGAGCAGATAGACCAGAGCCTTGACTTTATTCCATCTGCCCTGTGCAACGGCCTTCACGATACGCGCCTGGAGCCGACGGACCATGCACCAGACCTTCTTCCATTCGATGGAATGCCAGTCGGGCGTACGTCCGGGAGCCGCACCAGCAAGCATTTCTGCTGCCGACATATCTGCTTGTCTCCCTAAGTCGGTTGGCCGAGGTTCTCTCGTGACGGAACACCCGAGTGATCAGCGACAATTAGAATTCCCGCCCAGCGACAATTAAAATTCCCTCCTCCTCTCCCCCGCTGTTCACTATGCGGTCTCCTTCTGAACCCAGAGGAGACCGCCATGATCAAGGACGCCCAGGTTCGCAGGCTTCGCCAGATCCTCGGCGAGGGATATCCCCTCTCTCTTGCCGCCATGAAGGTGGGTATGGACGCCAAGACGGCTCGCAAGTATCGGCAGGCCCAGCGCCTGCCCAGTGAATCCTTCACCCCCAGATCCTGGCGGACCCGGGAGGATCCGTTCCAGGACGTCTGGCCCGAACTCCGCGACCAGATCGAACGCAATCCCGGAATCCAAGCCAAGACCCTCTTTGAGGATCTCCAGCGCCGCTTCCCGGGCCGGTTCCCGGACGGCCAGCTCCGCACCTTGCAGCGGAAACTCAAGACCTGGAAGGCCCTCGAGGGTCCGCCCAAGGAGGTCTTCTTCGATCAGATCCACACGCCCGGCGCGTTGGGCGCCTCGGACTTCACCTGCATGAACGACCTGGGCGTCACGCTCGGTGGCGTGCCGTTCGATCACCTGGTCTATCACTTCGTGCTGAGTTACTCCAACTGGGAGACCGGCACGGTCTGCTTCTCCGAGAGTTTCGAGAGCCTCAGCCAGGGGCTCCAGGACGCCCTGTGGGAACTGGGAGGGGTTCCCCGGACGCATCGGACCGATCGGCTCACCGCCGCGGTGAACAACCTCGGCGACCGTGACCTGTTCCACGAGCGGTACCGCGCCTTGCTGGCCCACTACGGCTTGACGCCTCAAGCCATCGGTGCCCGCAAGGCCCACGAGAATGGAGATGCCGAGCAGAGCCATCACCGATTCAAACAAGCGATTGATCAGACGCTCATGTTGCGCGGAAGTCGCGACTTCGACGACCGGGCGGCCTACGAACGATTCCTCCGCACCGTCTTCGGCCAGCGGAACAGCGGCCGGACCGAGCGGCTCGCCGAGGAACGGCCGCTGCTGAAGGATCTCCCCGCGCGGCGCATCGATGCCTGGTATCGGCAGCCGGCGCGCGTGAGCCAGGGGAGCACGATCCGGATCGTCACCAATACGTACTCGGTGCCGAGCCGATTAATCGGTGAAAAAGTTGATGTCCATGTCATGGCGGAATACCTGGAGGTGTGGCTCGGCCCGACGCTGGTCGAGCGCGTTCCCCGGCTCCGCGGCCGGCACAAGTCTTCGATCAATTATCGCCATGTGATTGATTGGCTGGTGCGTAAGCCGGGGGCGTTCGCGGCGTATCGGTACCGAGACGCCCTGTCCCCGACGAGCCGGTTTCGCCGGGTCTACGATGCCTTGCTCGAGTCCTGTCCCACCCGCGCCTCCAAGGATTACCTCCGGGTCCTGGAGCTGGCGGCGAAGGAGTCGGAGGTCGGGGTCGACGCGGTCCTGGGCCGGCTCCTGGAGGGGGATGTGCCGATCACACCGACCATCGTCGAGGAGCATCTGCGCCACGACCTGGGCCTGCCGCGGGCGATGGAGGTGGTCATCTCGAGGGTCGATCTGTCGACCTACGACCTGTTACTCGAAACCCGGGAGGATTTCCCATTACCAGACCATCAGACGTGCATGAGTCCCTGACGAATTGTCTCCGGGAGCTGCACCTGCCGACGATCCGACGCGATTACGAGTCGGCGGCCGAGCGGGCCCGTCAGGAGTCACTGAGTTATGAGCATTATTTACTTGAGTTGACGGAGCACGAATGCGAATCGCGGCGTTCGAGCCGGGTGGAGCGAATCTTGCGAGGATCGAGGTTGTTCCTGGAGAAGAGCCTGTCGAGCCTGGACCTGAAGCGGCTGCCGCCGAAGGCGGCGCAGCAAGTCCGGTCGTTGCTGGAAGGGGACTTCGTCGGCAGACATGAGAACGTGCTCATTTTCGGGAATCCCGGCTCGGGCAAGACGCACGTGGCGTGCGCGCTGGGGCAGGAATTGATCCGCTCGGGAAGGAAGGTGATGTTCGCGACGTGCGGCCTGATGGTGCAGGATCTGCTGGCCGCCAAGCGAGATTTGAAGCTGCGCGGATTTCTCAAGAAGAATTCCCGATATGAGGTGCTGATCCTTGACGATATCGGCTACGTGCAATACAGCCGGGAGGAGATGGAGGTCCTCTTCAGCCTGCTGGCGGAGCGGTACGAGCGTGGGAGCGTGATCCTGACGAGCAACCTGCCGTTCTCGGGCTGGGAGTCGATCTTCAAGGACCCGATGACGACCGCCGCGGCGATCGACCGGCTGGTCCATCACAGCGTGATCCTGGAGTTGAACGTGCCGAGCTACCGGGCCGAGCAGGCCAAGAAGTCGCGTCAGGCGCCGCCGGAGCCCACCAATCCAAGCAAGGAGGGATGACTGGAAGCAATCGCAGCAGACCGTCGCAGGCACAGGAGGCTCAAAGGGCCGAGCCGAAGGAGCTTGTACACTATCCCCGAGACGGGAATTCTAATTGTCGTCAGCAGGGAATTCTAATTGTCGCCAATCACGGGGTCATCTCCAAGCTCGCCTACGACCTGAAGTTCACGGCGGGGGGCATCCGCCGCCAGGTGATCCGCTGCACCACCACCCGATACGAATGTCGGGACTGCGGGCTGACTTTTGTGCCCAAACCCTACAAGAGGCGGGACAAGCACCTTCACGGGCTGAAGAGCTGGGCTGTGTACCTGCTCGTCGTCCACCGCATCAGCCTCCACCAGGTCGAGGTCCTGTTCGAGGACTGCTTCGGCCTCCGTGTCGGCACAATGGAGGTGCTGACGATCAAGATCCTGATGGCCAGACGTTACCGCCAGACTCTGAAGGGAATCCTGGCCAGGATCATCGCCGGCGGGCTTGTCCACATCGACGAGACCGAGGTCAAGCTGCGCCAGAGCAAGGGGTATGTGTGGGTGCTCGCGAGCATGGAGGACGTGGTGTACATTTACCGGCCCAGTCGAGAGGCGGATTTCCTCCACGACCTGCTCCGCGACTTCAAGGGGGTGCTGGTGTCCGACTTCTACCCCGGCTACGAGTCGCTACCCTGCGAGCAGCAGGCGTGCCTCGTCCACCTCATCCGGGACATGAACGCCGACTTGATGAGCAGTCCCTACGACGACGAGTTCAAGGCGATCGCGGCGGAGTTCGGCAAGCTGCTGAGGTCGATCGTCGGCACGATCGACAAGTACGGCCTCATGAAGAAGCACCTGCACAAGCACAAGGCCGAGGTCGCCCGGTTCTTCCGTGACATGGAGGCCCGAGTCTACCGCTCCGAGTTGGCAGAGAGCTATCAGAAGAGACTCATCAAGAACAAGGGCAAACTCTTCACCTTCCTCGACCACGACGGAGTGCCGTGGAACAATAACAACGCCGAGCACGCGATCAAGGCATTCGCCTATTACCGAACGGTCTTCGACGGG
>JAXDMF010000056.1:0-3100 GCA_034666205.1 Gemmatimonadales bacterium | reverse complement strand
AGTCCGCCGGGATTGGCGCTCTACCCCAGCGAGCTAGTCGTGGTCGAGCCGACCGCGGTCGTGGGAGTCCAGAGTAGCAAGGGACAGGACCAGATCCGGGTGGGCTACTTCACAAGCGGTGCCTCCTGGCAGGCGAGCTATCAGGTCGTGCTGGGCCGGCCCGACGCACGGGTGACCGGCATGGCGGTGGTCCCGTCCCAATCGCTGCGGGCGGAGAACGCCGAGATCCGCCTGCTAGCCGGGTCGGTGAGCCGGGCGGCACCCGAAGCGCGCCCCATGATGCTGGACCGTATGATGGCGGCCAAGGCCGTATCGGAGGTCGTGACCGAGCAGAAGGTCGGCGAGTTTCATTTATATAGCCTACCTGGACGGAGCACTCTGCTCCCCGGGCTGACCACCTCGGTCGCCTTCTTCGAGCCGGCTCAGGTGAAGTACGAGCGGAATTACGTGGTGCACGGGGACGTCCCGTACTGGGGCTTCCTGCCCCAGATGGGCCAGGAGACCGAGCCGCCGGTCGAGGTGATCTACACCTTGAAGCGTCCGCGGAAGACCGATTTCGGCGACCGGCCGCTGCCCGGCGGAGTCGCCCGGCTGTACCTCCCTGACAGCTCCGGCGGGCTGCAGCTGGTGGGCGAGGCGTCGCTCAATCACACGCCGGCAGGCAGCGACATGAAGCTCAACGCCGGCACCGCGTTCGACATCACCGCCAAGCGGCTGCAGATGAACTATGCCACCCGCCGCGACAGCACCAAGGCCCGCGGGGTCCACACCGTGGCCACCGCGGACTATCGGGTGACGCTCAAGAACGCGACCGACAGCGTCGTGACCGTCGACGTGGAAGAGGAGCGTGCCGGTGAGTGGAGCGTGGTGTCGAGCTCGGTTCCGGTGGAGAAGGTGTCGTCCACCACCAGCCGCTTCAGGGTGAGGGTGCCCGCGCGGGGGGAGGCAGTGCTGACGTACCGTATAAGGGTTATTTGGTGAGGCTGTTTTCGGGCCGGAATGCCGGCTTTCGTATGACGGTTGCTTTCTGGCCCCCTCCCCCTCGCTTCGCGAGGGGTCAGGGTGACAATCCATGACGCAGGCGGGGAGACCCAGCACGGTCATCATCGTCCATCTCTCCGACCTCCATTTCGGCGGTTTTGCCGATCTCAAGCAGATCGAGGCGCTCGAGGAATTCCTTCCCAGCCTCAACCCGACGGCGATCGTTGTCTCCGGCGATTTGAGCCAGCGCGCCCGGCACGGCGAGTTCCAGGCGGCGCACGTCTTCCTGTACCGCATGCGGAAGCAGATCCCTGCCATCGTCGTTCCTGGGAATCACGATATCGAATGGTGGAAGAGTCCCTTGGGCTTGCTGGGGGAGAAGCGCAAATACGACAAGTACCTTCGGTACTATGAGGAGCTGCGGCCGGTACTCGAGGTCCCCGGTGCGATCATGGCGGGCGCTCTGAGTAGCTATGGGGTCGCCTTCGGGTCGCTCACCTGGAACCTGCGGGACGTTGCAGTGAAGGGTCACCTGCCGAGATCGGAGACCAGGCGGGTGCAGAAGATTTTCGAGGCTGCGGCTCCGGGCCTCGCCAGGGTGATGGTGGTGCACCACAACGTGCTTGCCGGCGGCACCGGCCGGATGGGACTGGCTCGTTGGCGCTCGGCCCACAAGCGCCTCCTGGCGACCGGGGCCGACGTGATCCTCTGCGGCCACGATCATTACGAGGGAGCTGGACAGATCGAAGGGGGAGTCGCCGTCAGCACGTCCGGCACCCACAGTTATCGGCAACGGGGCGGCCGGCCTTCGGTGTTCAACCTGGTCACCATCGACGAGCAGTCGGTGCACATCCAGCACTATCGCTGGGTGTCCGAGGACCGGCGCTTCATCCCTTCCGACAAGGTCTCGTTCGGCCGCAAGGGCGCGCCCAAAGTGGCGGTCTCGGTCGCTGGTGGGGATCAGGGGTTGTGAGAGAGGCACGGAAGCAGGGAAGCGGGGAAGCGGGGAGGGAACTACACCTGCTGCTCGAGAACCGCTTACTGACGCTGGGACTGCGGGAGGTGGAGCGAGTCGTCACTCACACAAACCGTACGGTGATGCTCAGCCTCAGCCGGCGCACCCTACGCATTCATCGGGGCTACTCGTACGCTCCGGATCGGGTACTCAGGGCGATCGTTCGCTTCCTCAACCCCCGGGTTCCTCGGGCGCTGCGCCGAGTGGCCGAGCGCGAGTTTCTCCAGTTCCCGGTGGAGGAGCACGCGCCACCCCCGTCGGGACACGGCCGCCGCGAGCGTCCGCTCCCAGGGGATGTACTCCTGCTTCACCGGATGGAGGCGCTTTATCACCAGCTCAACCAGACACACTTCGGCGGGACTTTAGGGGAGATTCCGATCCGGCTCTCCGGTCGGATGCGCCGGCGGTTGGGCGAGCTGTCGGTGGATATCCGGACCGGCCGGCCGATCGAGCTCTCCCTGAGCCGGCAGCATATCGCCCGGCATAGCTGGGCCGAGGTCGAGCACACGCTGCTGCACGAGATGGTGCATCAGTGGCAGGCTGAGACCGGGCTGCCAATCGATCACGGGCGGACGTTCAGGCAGAAGGCTCGTGAGGTGGGGGTGTTGCCGGCGGCGAAGCGGACCATAAGCGGAGAAGCGGGAAGGCGGGGAAGCGGGTCCCAAACCGCCTAAACCAGACGCTGTTCGGGGATGGCCGTCATGGCGATCACGTTACCGTACGAGTTCGATAGCAGCGGCGTCGTTAAACAGATAATGGGAGGTGTACTCGGCCTGCTGCTCGTAGTGCTCGTGGGCGTTTTCTATTCTTTTCTGGTCTCTCACAGCACCGCTGCCACGATACAGCTGCTGTTGATCGCTGCAATCATCACGTATTTCGGCCGGCTGTTTCTGCGGAACCTGCCCGGCTCACTGGGCACCATCACGCTCGATGCCGTCGTGGTTCAACCGGGCGAATTGCTCGGCATCCGGTTGACCGGTCCTGCGGGAAGGTTCCCCATCAGCCAATTCCAGGCCGTTCGAGTAGAGCGCGTTCCCAATCCCATAGGTATTCCCATCGATATTCAGATTAAACCACATGAACGGGTGTACCTGGTCGGGAAGA
>JAXDMF010000055.1:0-2734 GCA_034666205.1 Gemmatimonadales bacterium | reverse complement strand
CAGGACCGTCAGCTTCCGGATTCTGATCGACGATAACTGCGGGTTCAGGGGACTCGAGCCCGGCCTTCCCAACAGCTGACGTGATCGACGTCAAGCGTCTCCGTCAGGATCCCGCTGGGAGCCGAGCCAGCCTGATGCGGCGCGGCGATCCTGGCCTGGCCGCCATTCTGGATGAGATGCTCGATCTCGACCGCCAGCGGCGTGACGTGCTGGTCCGGGGGGAGGGCCTCAAAGCGGAGCGGAACGCAGCCAGCGACGAGGTGGCCCGCCGGAAACGGGCCAAGGAGCCGGCTGACGATCTCATGGAGCGACTGAAGGCCTCGGGCGACGAGGTGAAATCGCTCGATGGCCGGCTCCGGGAGATCGAAGCTGCCCTCGATGAGCGGGCGCTGGCGGTCCCCAATTTTCCGCACGAGGGGTCGCCCGACGGCGATGCCACGGCCAACCGGGTGCTTCGCGCCTGGGGTACCCCTCCGAAACTCGACTTCACTCCGAAGCCCCACTGGGAGCTCGGGCCTACACTCGGCCTTTTCGATCTTCCTGCGGGAGGAAAGATCACCGGCTCCGGTTTTCCCCTCTTCACCGGCCTTGGGGCCAAGCTGGGACGCGCTCTGGCCGGCTTCATGCTCGATCTCCACACCAGGGAACACGGGTACCTGGAGGTGGCGCCGCCATACCTCGTGAACCGCGCATCACTCATCGGCACCGGTCAGCTACCCAGGTTCGCCGAGGAGATTTACGCCTGTCCGGCCGACGACCTGTTCCTGATCCCCACCGCTGAGGTGCCGGTCACCAATATTCACCGGGACGAGATCCTCGAGGCGAGCGCGTTGCCGGCAACCTACGTGGCCTACTCCCCCTGTTTCCGCCGTGAAGCGTTCTCCGGCGGCAAGGAGACCCGCGGGCTGATCCGGGTCCATCAGTTCGACAAGGTGGAGCTCGTCCGCATCGTGCGACCCGAAGAGTCGGCAGCGGAGCATGAGCGGATGACCGCTCACGCCGAGGCGGTTCTCCAGCGTCTGGAGCTGCCCTACCGGGTGGTGGAGCTTGCGGCCGGCGACACCGGTTTCGCCAGCGCCCGCACGTACGATCTCGAGGTCTGGGCCGCCGGAGTCGGCGGTTGGCTGGAGGTTTCGAGCTCCAGCACGTTCACCGACTTTCAGGCCCGCCGGGCGAACATCCGCTACCGGCCGTCGCCCAAGGCCAAGCCCGAGTTCGTGCATACCCTAAATGCCTCGGGCGTCGCCTTCCCGCGCACTATCATCGCGCTTCTGGAAAACAATCAAGCGGCCGACGGATCGGTGCGAGTGCCTGAGGCGCTGGTCTCGTACCTCGGCGTTGACCGCTTGCATCCGCGTGCGTAGCGAACGGCTTCAGCGCCTTGCGCCTTCGATGGTGGTTGCGTCGGTGGCCGTGCTGGCTGGTCTGAGCTTCGGTACCGGAGTATTGATCTTCCGCCACTTCCAGGGAGACGCCACGGCCACCAGCCGGCTGTACTCCGGGGTGTTCGGTGGGCTCAACGATCCGAGGCCCGGGGCCGAGGCTGAGGCATTGCTTCGCCTGGGAGAGCAGGTGCGGGCGCTCGGCCTTCCGCTGGTAGTCACCGACCACACCGGGCGAGTCACTGCCGCCGCAAACCTCCCGTTCGAGGCCCCGCTCGACGATCCGCGGGTTAAGCTCTACGCCGCCCGCTTGGACCGGCAGAATCCGCCGATCAGGGACGCCGCAGTCGGCACGGTACACTACGGGCCGTTGCCGGCTCAGCGGAATCTGATTGCGCTGGCGGTGTTGCAGGGGCTCACCATCGCGGTGATGGTGGCGGTGGCGGTCTTCGCGTACCGCAGCGCCATGGCGGCGCAGCGCGATAGCCTGTGGGTGGCGATGGCGCGGGAGGCCGCACACCAGATGGGCACCCCGCTCACCAGCCTCCAGGGCTGGATCGAGCGGGTTCGTTCGCGGGCCACACCCCCGCCGGGATTAGCCGACCATCTCTCGGCCGATGCAGAGCGGCTCGACCGCGTGGCCCAGCGCTTCGAGCGCATCGGCAATCCGGCCAAGCGCGAGCCGATCGGGCTCGGCGCGCTGGCTGATCGGGTTGCGGGATACTTCCGTCCCCGGTTGCCACGTCACACCAACATGATCGACCTTCGGGTCGAGGCCCCCGGTGCGGGGCCGACGGTGCTGGGCGATCCGGTGCTCCTGGAGTGGGCACTGGAGGCTCTGGTGAAGAATGCGATCGACGCCCTGCAGGGGCGTCCCGGCGCGATTATCCTGCGGGTGAGCGCCGATGATGGCATGGGTGTGATCCGCGTGATCGATGATGGTCCCGGGATCGCCAAGGAGCTTCGGCGCACCCTGTTCGAGCCAGGCATCACCACCAAGCGGGGTGGCTGGGGAATCGGACTCGCGCTCTCCCGCCGGGTCGTGGAAGATGCCCATCAGGGTGCCCTGACGCTGGAGCAGACCGAGAAGGGAACCTGTTTCTTGATTCGCGTACCACTTGCCGGACCCCAGATATGATCGAAACGTCCGATCGCGGGCTGGATCATTCACTGAATCCGGCCCAGCGGGAGGCAGTGGAGCACGTGGAAGGGCCGCTGCTCGTGCTGGCAGGCGCCGGCTCGGGAAAGACCCGGGTGCTGACCATGCGGATCGCTGCCCTGATCGACCGTCATGGGGTGCCGCCCGACCGGATCTTTGCCGTCACTTTCACCAACAAGGCCGCCGGCGAGAT
>JAXDMF010000054.1:0-3341 GCA_034666205.1 Gemmatimonadales bacterium | reverse complement strand
CGCTGATCATGGCGGGCACGACAAGCACGCCGGACACAGTGTGGCCATGTTCCGCGACAAGTTCTGGATCTCATTGCTGCTGACGATTCCGACGCTCGTCTGGGGCCACATGCTCCAGCGGGCATTTGGCTACGCGCCTCCCGCCATCCCGGGAGCACGCTGGATTCCCGCCGTGTTCGGCACGGCCGTCTTCGTCTATGGCGGATGGCCCTTCCTTCAGGGGGCCGTCCGCGAGCTGCGCGACCGCCTGCCCGGGATGATGACGCTCATCGCCCTGGCCATCACCGTGGCGTTCGGGTTCAGCGCCGCGGTGACGCTGGGCTACCCCGGGATGCCGCTATGGGAGGAGCTGGCGACGCTGATCACCATCATGCTTCTCGGGCATTGGCTCGAGATGCGCTCGATCATGCAGGCGCAGGGCGCGCTCGCGGAGCTCGCCGAGCTCCTGCCCAACACCGCCACGCGAGTAACCGTCGCTGATGGCATCGAGCGGGTAGAGGAAGTTCCCATAGCTGCCCTCCATGAGGGCGATCTCGTGCTCGTCCGTCCCGGTGCGAGTAACCCGGCTGATGGAGTGGTGCGGACTGGGTCCAGCGAGGTGGACGAGGCGTTGGTGACCGGCGAGAGTCGCCCGGTGCCAAAGCAGCCCGGTGACCAAGTCATCGGGGGCACGGTAAACGGGACCGGATCGCTCCGGATCGAAGTGACCGGGACCGGCGACCGGACCACCCTCGCGAAAATCATGCGGCTGGTTGACCAGGCCCAGAGCTCGCGCTCTCGAGCCCAGGCGTTAGCCGACCGGGCAGCCTTCTGGCTGACGGTGGTCGCCCTCACCGCAGGTGTAACCACCTTGGTCGTATGGCTCGCCCTCGGCGCAGACCCGTCCTATGCGGTCGAGCGGCTGGTCACCGTGCTGGTGATCGCCTGCCCTCACGCCTTGGGACTGGCGATCCCACTCGTGATCGCTATCTCCACCACTCTCGGTGCCCGCAACGGATTGCTCATCCGGGACCGGAGGGGCCTGGAAGACGCGAGATCCCTCAACGCGATCGTCTTCGACAAGACGGGCACCCTCACCCGGGGAGAGCATCGAGTGGTTGCCATCAAGACCACGGGAGGATTGACGGAGAGGGAGGGGCTCAGACTCGCGGCCGCGGTTGAACGGGACTCGGAACATCCGGTCGCGCGGGCTGTGGTTGCCACGGCGGAGGAACGCGGGCTTTTAACCGCGTCGCCAGAGGGGTTTCAGTCGAGTCCGGGGTTCGGTGTGGAAGCGACGGTAGACAGCCGCCGCCTGGTCGTGGGCGGTCCCAACCTGCTCCAACGGATCGGGGTAGACGTGCCCTCCGACCTGGCCCCCTTCGTTGCGGAGGCCGCGCAGCGGGGACAAACCGTGATTTACCTGGCGGAAGGGCAGCGCGTACTCGGCGCCTTTGCCCTGGCGGACGCCATTCGGCCCGAGTCGCGCGAAGCGGTGGAACGGCTGCACCAGCTTGGGCTCGAGGTCGTTATGCTGACCGGGGACGCCAAGCCGGTGGCCGAGGCGGTAGCGCGGGAGCTGGGGATCGACATCGTGTTCGCCCAGGTGCCTCCCGAAGGCAAGGCAGCCAAGATCCAGGAGCTCCAGAAACAGGGGAAGCGAGTGGGTATGGTGGGCGATGGAGTGAACGATGCTCCAGCCCTGGTGACCGCGGATGTCGGCATTGCGATCGGGGCCGGGACCGACGTGGCCGTGGAAGCGGGCGACGTGGTGCTGGTGCGGAGCGATCCTCGGGATGTGGCGCGGATCATTCAGCTTTCGCGGGTCAGCTACCGCAAGATGGTGCAGAATCTCTGGTGGGCGTCGGGTTACAACATCCTGGCGATTCCGCTCGCGGCAGGGGTGCTGGCATCCAAGGGTATCGTGCTCTCGCCGGCGGTCGGTGCGGTGCTGATGTCGCTGAGCACGGTGGTCGTGGCGATCAACGCCCAGCTCCTTCGGCGTGCAAGGTTATGAATGCGGGCGGCCGAGGCGGTTGAGCATGCGATAGTGCGAGGCGATCGCCGAGGCGAGCGTGGGTTGTTCGTGATAGGTAAAGCCAAACTCCTGGGCCGCCCGCTTCACGATCCGGCTGATCTCGGGATAGTGGAGGCTGCAAACCTTCGGAAAGAGATGGTGCTCGATCTGGTAGTTGAGCCCGCCCACATACCAGGAGAGGAGCCGCGCGCCGGCCGCGAAGTTCGCCGTCGTCGCCATCTCGTGTACCAGCCAGGCGTGTTCCATCGCTCCGCCCGCGTCGGGCGCGGGGTAGTCCACACCCTCAACGACGTGCGCCAGCTGAAAGACAACGCCGAGAATGATGCCGGCGGTGAGATGCATCACGAGCACACCGAGGAGTACCTGCCACCACGGGATCGGCAGCACCCAGAGCGGAATCGCGAGCGACCAGCCGTAATGCAGCAGCTTCCCCGCGATCAATACCGCCCACTCCTTCTTGGGGTGCCGGATGTCGCGGTAGGGCCCGAGGTCTCGCTGGAGAAAGTACTTGTAGTCCTTCACGAAGACCCAGAACAGCGTCGCGAAGCCGTAGGCGAGCCAACCGTAGAGATGCTGGAAGCGATGCCAGGGCTTGAGCGGCGCGCTCGGGCTGAGGCGCAGGAGCGGCGAGACGGTGAGGTCCTCGTCGACGCCATCGATGTTCGTGTAGGTATGGTGGATCACGTTGTGGGTGATCTTCCACATGTAGCCGTTGGCGCCGAACAGGTCGAAGGTGAAACCCATGAGCGCGTTGATCCGGGGGGAGTGCGAGTACGCGCCGTGCAGCGCGTCGTGGGCCACGGCGAAGCCGATGCCGGCAAGCCCCACCCCCATGAGGGCCGCGAGGCCGAGCATGACCAGAGGCGGGTAGCGACCCGAGAGGATGAGCGCGTAGGGCACCAGGGTGAGCGCGAGCAGTGTCGCACTCTTCACGGCCATGCGCGCGCCGCCTTTGTCCGAGAGCCCCCGCTCGGCAAAGTAGGCCGGGACCCGGGCTTGGACCGCTTTGACGAAGCCGGTGGCGTCACGGGCGGAGAAGGTAATGCGAGGGAGGGCGGTGGCGGGCTGCATTAGGCGCTGCGGTGTGCACGAATTGCACCACCGCCGCAGCTCCCTGGTTCACGCCCTAGCGTCAGTTGGTGAGGGTAGGGCTCCGGCGGACGCGCCGCAGAAGAAACCGCGCCGGGCGAATCGCGGTGCGCAGCGATCCGGCGGCGCGTCCCGATCACTCGGGCGGCGGGGGCGGCGGACTCACCAACCGTCTGATTCGCACCGGCCGCGAATAGGAAGGAACCTTCTTCGTCGGGTCCACCGCTGACCTGGC
>JAXDMF010000053.1:0-3545 GCA_034666205.1 Gemmatimonadales bacterium | reverse complement strand
AAGCACACGGCGGAGTCCAGGCACAGGAACTTGGTCCTTCACCTTCCCACTGTTATCTCACGCGCATCGGCGCTAGGCCAGAATTTTGTCGACCTGTGCGACCGGCGCGAAATGGTCTCCCACCTGCGCACGAGCCGTCCTTGACCTCGGCTACAGGCGCGGCCCGATCCCGAGCCCTGGCCCCGTGACGTTGCGCCCTTCACGCCAACCGCCGGCGGGGCAGGGCTTGGGGGCTGGCGCCACCCGAACCAGCTAGCATCAACCAGAAATAATCGTTCGTCCAAGCGTCTGGTTCCGTGCTCGTGTACAGGCGCCACGAGGATGGTAGGGGGTCAGCTGAGCCTGTGGCCTACGCATTGAAGATGTGTCGCTAGCCACGCTCATGGGACCCCCCAGACGCTGATTTAGCCACCATCATGGGACCCCCCCGTGGCCACCATCATGGGACCCCCTCCCAAATCCACGAGTCGGAACCGAACCATTGGTACGCGTCACCGAAAGCCCCGAGCTGGAGGTGCGCATGGTGTTCCGGGAGGTGGATGTGGTGGAGGTCAAGGAGATGCTCCGGCTGTGGGCCCGGGGGCACGGCTACAAGTCGATTGCCCGCCTGAGCCAGATCGATCGCAAGACGGTGCGCCGCTACGTTGAAGCGGCGGTACGGGCCGGCATGAGGCAGGCGGGTGGGGAGACCCAGATCACCGACGGGCTGGTCGGGGAGGTGATCAACCAGGTCCGGCCCGCCCGGCACCCGAACCACGGGCAGGCATGGAGCCACCTCGAAGCCCACCGGGAGTTCATCAAGGAGAAGCTGGGTGCCGGCCTCACGCTCACCAAGATCGCCTCGCTGCTGTACCGCCACACCGGGGTGGTGGTGCCCTACCGAACGTTCCACCGCTTCTGCGCCGCCGAGCTCGGCTACCGCCCCGGCCGCGCAGCGACCGTCCGGGTCGACGACCCGGAACCCGGTTCGGAGGTGCAGGTTGATTTCGGGCGGATGGGCCTCGTCTACGACCCCGCCACCGGCCGGAGGCGCATCGCCCACGCCCTGATCTTCACCGCCGTCTACTCCCGGCACCTGTTTGTCTTCCTCACGTTCTCCCAGGCCCTGGGGTCGTTGATCGAGGGGTTCGAAGCTGCCTGGTCGTTCTTCGGGGGGGTTTTCAAGGTGGTAATTCCCGACAATATGAAGGCGATTGTCGACAAGGCAGACCCGATCAACGCCCGGCTCAACGAGGGCTTCCTCGACTACACCCAGGCCCGGGGCTTCGTGGTAGACCCGACCCGGGTCCGTTCCCCGCAGGACAAGCCGAGGGTCGAGCGCGCCGTGCCGTTTGTACGGAGCTCGTTCTTCGCCGGCGAGGAGTTCACCGACCTCGCCGACGCGCAGGCCAAGGCGGTGGCTTGGTGCCGGATCGATGCCGGGCTGCGCATCCACGGCACCACCCAGCGTCGACCGGCGGAGGTCTTCGCCGCCGAGGAGCTGGCTCTGCTCGCCCCCGAGCCCGACCGGCCCTACGACATCCCGGTGTTCGCCGAGCCGAAGGTGGCCCGGGACTACCACATCGAAGTCGCCCGGGCGCTGTACTCGGTGCCCTGTGCCTACATCGGCCAGCGGGTCCAGGTCCGGGCGGACTCGGCTCTGGTGCGGGTCTACCACCGGGGCAACCTGATTAAGACCCATCCCCGCAAGCCCCCGGGCGGCCGGTCCACCGACCCCGCCGACTACCCAACCGACAAGGCCGCCTACGCCACGCGAGACATCGAGTACCTGAAGCGCGTCTGCGCAGCTCACGGGCCGAATGTGGGCACCTACGCCAAAGAGCTGCTGGCCGGCGAGTTGCCCTGGACCAAGATGCGCCAGGTCTACCGTCTCCAGGGCCTTGTCCGCACCTACGGCCCCGCCCCGGTGGACGCCGCCTGCGCCAAGGCCCTGGAGGTCGAGGTGGTCGACGTCACCCGCATCGCCCGGATGCTCGAGCGTGCCCTCGAGGGCTCCCCGGCGTCCCCGCAGCCCCCCGCTGGCGGGGCCGTCGTTCTGCGCTTCGCCCGCTCCAAGGACGACTTCGCCCCCAAGAGAGGCCGGCGGTGAGCCCCGATCCGATCTCCCCCGAGCTACGCCAGGTGCTGCGCAGCCTGCGTCTCTCACCGATGCTCGACACCCTGCCCGAGCGCCTGGCCCTGGCACGGTCCAGCAAGATGGCCCACCAGGACTTCCTGGAGCTGGTGCTCGCCGACGAGGCCTCCCGCCGGGAGTCGGTGTCGGCCGCCAACCGGTCCCGCAGCGCACGCCTCGATCCGCAGATGACCCTGGAGGCCTGGGACCCCACCGCCGCCGTCACGTACGACCGGACGCTCTGGAACGAATTGTTCAGCCTCCGCTTCGTGGAATCCGGAAGTCATCTCCTGATTTTGGGACCGGTTGGCGTCGGCAAAACTCACGCGGCAACCGCCCTCGGACACGTCGCCTGCCGGCGCCGCCACTCGGTGGTCATGGCGAGATGTGACCGGCTGCTGAAACGGCTCAAGGCCAGCCGGCTCGACGGCACCTACGAAGCGGAGATGCGCCGGCTGATCGCGGTGGACGTCCTCGTCCTCGACGACTTCGCGATCCACCCCCTGGACGTCACCGAGACCGGGGACATCTACGAGTTGGTGGTCGAGCGACACCGCCGCCGCCCCATCATCGCGGTGTCCAACCGGGAGCCGCCGGAGTGGCTGGCGACCATGGCCGATCCCCTCCTTGCCCAAGGAGCGGTGGACCGCCTCGTCAACGGCGCCCATGAACTCGTCCTCGAAGGCGAGAGCTACCGGCGCCGACAGAAGCCACAGTCAGGGGTGAAGCCGTGACCACCGGCGCGCCGCCCACCGGTGATGCCGATGAATATCGTTACAGGAATGTGGCCGTGCCCGGGCCGTGTCCCGAGCACCCGGCCTGCAGGCTCCTGCGCTGCGCCCGCTTCCCGTGCACCCGACCGGTGCACGTGAACCTCCTGGGGCGGGGACGGCCGGCCCGCTTCTGCTCAGGAGCCTGTCGGGTGGCCGAGCATCGACGCCTGAGCTGAGAATGACCAATCCTCCCCGGCAGCGGGCACCCCCTCACGTTGACAGCGGATGAAGCTCCGTAGACGATGCTTCAACCGGCTCCGCGGACTGGGAGGGGGTCCCATGCTGGTGGCCAAGGGGGGGTCCCATCCTCGTGGCTAGCGACAGCACCCGGTCTCGAGGGTGGCGTACGAGTTGTTCCCCGATCCTGGCTCGGGCTCCACCGAAGGATCCACGTATCAGGGGATTGGTTCGGGCAGGGTCGCGCTGGAAGTCAACGAGGACCGCCAGCGGCTGTATCTATTGCCCGCCTCAATGGAGGAGAAGCGCCAGTCGGTCACCTTTCGGTGTGGCTTCACACGAACAACACTGCCTTTATCAAGAAGATGTACGTCGACGCTGAGTTTCAACGGCGAGGCATAGCGAGCGCCTTGTATGAGACCTTCCGGGCCGAGTACCCGGGGATTCTCGTCGAGCATGGTCAGCGGACTCCGGAGGGTGAG
>JAXDMF010000052.1:0-7988 GCA_034666205.1 Gemmatimonadales bacterium | reverse complement strand
GGTCGCCACCTCCGGCGCCCGTCTCCTCAGCGCCGAGGCCGAGGAAGTCATCCGCGATGACCTGCTGCCACTCGCCGCCCTGGTGACCCCCAACCTGGAGGAGGCGGCGGTCCTCACCGGCCGGATCGTGCACGACCCGCCGACCATGGAGCGCGCCGGTGCGACGTTGCTTCGCTTCGGCGCTGGGGCCGCCCTGGTGAAGGGGGGCCACCTTGCCGGCGACGAGATCACCGATGTGCTGGTGACGCCGGACGGGGTCCGCCACTTCACCCGGCCACGGATCGCCACCAAGTCGCTGCATGGCACCGGCTGCACCCTGTCCGCCGCCATCACCGCGGGCTTCGCGCTCGGCTGGCCACTCGAGGCGGCGGTGGCGAACGGGCTGGACTTCGTGCACCGCGCCATCGCGGCGGCTCCCGGACTCGGTTCGGGGTTCGGCCCGCTCAACCATACTGTGGTGGCGCCTAAAGCCGCTCGATGACTCCTTCGACGAGGCCCGCGAGCTCATGCCGCACCCGGTTGGCAGTCTCCATCACCTCGGCATGGTTGAGCTTCGTGGGTGAGATGCCGGAGGCGAGGTTGGTCACTACCGAGAAGCCGAGGCATCTCAAGCCCCGCGCGCGCGCAGCGATGACCTCGACTGCAGTGGACATCCCGACGGCATCGGCACCCAGCCGGTCTGCCATTCGGATCTCGGCCGGGGTTTCGTAACTGGGGCCGAGCAGCTGGATGTACACGCCCTCGTCCAGGGCGATTCGCTTGCTGCGCGACACCTCACGAGCGAGGGCCCGAAGCGCCTTGTCATACGGGTCCGACATGTCAGGGAACCGCTCTTCTCCTGGAAGCACCGCCCCAAATAGCGGATTACGGAAGGTCAGGTTGATGTGGTCCGCGATCAGCATGACCGTGCCCGAGGAGAACGTCCGCCGGATCCCCCCTGCGGCATTGGTCAGGATGAGGGTGTCGACGCCGAGGGTAGCGAACACCCGGACCGGTAAGGCTGTCACCGCCGCGTCGTGTCCTTCATATAGATGAAAGCGGCCGCTCTGGACCAGCACCTCCTTGCCCGCCAGTCGGCCGGCCACCAGCTCGGCTCCGTGGCCGATGACGGTCGTCGGGGGAAATCCCGGGATCTCGCCATACGGGATCGTCACCGGATCTTCAATGTGCTCGGTGAGAAATCCGAGACCCGATCCGAGCACGACGGCGATCCGAGGCTTGCGGGCTCCCAGACGAGCACGAATAGAGGCCGCTGCAGCCTCGACTATGTCAGTCCCACCTCCCGTCTTTCCCGCCGTTCCCGTCCTTCCCTCCTTCGTCACAACAGAATCCCCGCGATCGTCGCCGAGAGGAAGTTGGCCAGGGTGCCCGCCAGCATCGCACGAATGCCCAGCTGGGCCAGGTCGCGTTTTCGTTCGGGCACCAGCGCGCCGATACCGCCGAGCTGGATACCTACCGAGCTGAAGTTGGCGAATCCCGCCAGAGCGAATGACGCGATGATGAACGACCGCGGATCCAGCTGTGCCTTCAAGGGTCCGAGTTGGGCGAAGGCGATGAACTCGTTCAACACCATGCGGGTACCCAACAGGCTCCCGATCGTGCCGGTGTCTTGCGAGGGCACGCCCATGAGCCAGGCGATCGGCTGGAAGATCCAGCCGAGCACCGTCTGAAGATTGGGCGGAAACCACTCGGCATATCGGTGGATGGCCGCGAAACCACCGTTCAGCAGCGCCACCAGGGCAACGAACGAGACCAGCATCGCGATCACGTTGAGCATCAGGTTCAGCCCTTCGCTGGTGCCGCGCGCCGCCGCGTCGAGCAGGTTCACATCCTGCTTGGGCATCTCCAGCTTGACCTTTCCGTAGGTCTCCGGCACTTCGGTCTCAGGCTCGAAGAGCTTGGCCATCATGATCGTCCCCGGCGCGGTCATGATGACGGCCGTCAATAGATGCCGGGCCTCGATCCCGAAGGCGATGTAGGCCACCATGATCGATCCGGAGATGTGGGCCATCCCCGATGTCATGACCGTCATCAGCTCCGAGCGGGTCATTCGCGAGAGGAACGGGCGGATGGTCAGTGGCGCCTCGGTCTGACCCATGAAGATCGAGGCCGCCACGTTCAGGCTCTCGGCCCCGCTCGCTCCCATCACCCGACTCATCAGTATGGCGAACGCTCGCACAACGAGCTGCATGATCCCGAGATAGTACATGATGGCGAATAGCGCGCTCACGAAGATGATGGCGGGCAGGAGCTGAAACGCGAAGATGACTCCCAGGCTCGAGTTGGGTTTACCCAGCTCGCCGAAGACGAACTGCGAGCCTACGTAGGAGAAACTGAGGATAGAGGTCACGAAACTCCCAAGCGCACGGAAGAGCTGTTGGCCGACCGGAATCCGGAGCACGAAGATCGCGAACAGCAGCTGCAGACCCAGCCCCCAGACCACCACCCGCCAGCGGATGGCGCGGCGGTTGTGCGACAAGGCGATGGCGATGGCCAGGATGGCGATGATCCCGAGGAGGCCTCTCAAGCGGAGCAATAATCCCGGTGGCTGGGAGGCTGGGCTGGGCGCCGGCTGCTGCGGGGCGGTGACGGTCTGAGAGTCGGTCTGGACTGCCGGTGCCGGCTGGGCCAGCACGCGGCTGACGCCCTGCCAGGTAAGGCCGGGAACCACCCAGGCCGCGAACATGGCGCCGGTGAAGAGGAGAATGGCAAGGATCACGACGCGCATCATCTCTCCGTCAGCGGATGTCGGCCAGCTCAGCCCGTACCCGGCTCAGAAGCTCGAGCCGCTCGGGCCAGGGAAGAAAAGCTCCGGCGAACCCATTCAGAATCAGTTGGTCGATTTCCTCGCGAGAAAAGCCAAGGTCGGTGTGCGCCAGCCAATACTCGTCACTGAGCGAGACACCCGCCATCAGCCACCCATCGGTACAGAGCGTCACGTTGAGGCCGGCATCGAAGTAACCCCGCACCGGGTGCTCTGATGCGCGCCGGACCGCACGGGTCTGCACGTTGCTGGTGATGTTGGCCTCGATCAGGATCCGCCGGTCCCGAATGTAGTCGCGGAGCTGGGGGCTCTCGTAGAGCCGGGTGCCGTGGCCGATCCGGTCGGCGTGACACACGTGAACGGCATCGGCGATCGACTCTGCGCCCGCCGCTTCGCCGGCATGCACCGTCACTCCCAGGAGCCCTTGAGCGGCGACGTCGAACGCTGCCCGGTGGTTCCCCGCCGGGCGGCCGGCCTCCCCTCCCGCCAGATCGAACGCTACCACGCCTTGGTCGCGGAATCCTACCGAGCACTCCGCGATCTCGACCGACACGGCAGGATCGTAATGCCGCAGCGAGCAGTTGATCACCCGGGCTACGACGCCGAAGTCACGCTCACCCCGTGCCAGGCCCCGGAGCTCGGCGTGCATGACCTCGTCGAGCGTCATGCCCTGCCGCTGGCTGAGGTGCGGACAATACCGGACCTCGAGATATCGTACATTGTCGCGCGCCGCGTCTTCCACCATCTCATAGGCCACCCGTTCGAGCGCCTCGGGCGTCTGCAGTAGAGGGATGGTGAGGTCGAACCGGTCCAGGTAATCCTGCAGATCAGCGGCGTCATCTACCAGCATGAACCGCCGAAGCGGCTCCGCCTCGTAGGACGGCAGGGCGACCTTCGCCTTGCGGGCCAGCTCGACCATGGTTTCCGGACGCAGAGAGCCGTCCAGGTGAACGTGAAGCTCTGCCTTCGGAAGACGGCCGATCACTTCACGCGTCAGCATCGGCATCCCGAGCCCTGGCTCGTATTACGACCCGGAGGATCGCGCCGTTCATCAGCGGGGTCGAGGGATCGATCTCGATGCCCCTGCCGTCGGTGACGTATGCAGTTCCCCCGGCGATCTTGTCGAACAGCGACGAATCGGCGGCCCGGACCGCGTCGGCGACACTGGCCCCGGCCGGTAGATCCACGGCGCTGGCGTTGACGAAAACCCGAACGGCGTCACTCACCGCCGGGCGGAGCTGAAGCCTGGTTGATCCCGGAACGTGACCGGTTGCGGGAGACGTCGCAGGTACGTTATCAGACCCTCGACATCGAGCATCCCACCCGGCTCGGTGGGAAGTCCGGCGAGCATGGCGTACCCGTCGCCACCGGCCGAGAGAAAATCGTCGACGGCAAGGGTATACGTGGCGTCGGTCCGCAGCTTCCGACCTCCCGACAGCTCCATATTTCGCACCCGGCGCTTGGATGCACGTGGGTCGTAACGAACCTTCACCCCAGCCACGTGCGCAGTGGGCCGGCCTCCGGGATCGATCGCGTGCTCCAGCACGTCCCGGAGCCGCGCGCCGGAGAGCGTCACCTTGACCAGATGACTCTGCGATGGCTGGATCTCGAAGAGCTGACCATACGTGACCGGCCCGGCCGGCAGATCCGCCCGGATGCCGTCGTTGCCCACGAGGCCCACATCGGCTCGCAGCACGTTGCGTCGCGCCTCGGCAATCAGACTGCCGAGCCGGTACTGGTCACCCGAGCGAGCCAGCGGAAGCTTGACGGTGGCGACCACTCGGCTGGTGAGCGAGTCCGCCTTGTGGCGATAGGTCTCGACCAGCTCGGCCATCGCGGCGTTTGACGTCGTCGACTCAGAAACTACCGGTGCAATACGCGTTCTCACTTCCCGCCCGCCCGCAACGGTCTTGACCAGATCCGCGACGGCAAGCCCCGTTCCATCGGCGCCCGCATCGATAATGGGAACGCCGGCGATTCGCGTGTTGACTACGCCGTGACTGTGCCCCGCCACCAAAAGATCGATGGTCCGCGACTCGGCCCCTTCAGCGAGCCGGATCGCCTCGCCGGTGCACACGGGGCCCTGGCAGGAAGCACCGGCGTGGGCGAGCAGAATGGTGAGATCGGGACGTTGGGAGCGGACTTCCGTGAGCACGTCATGGATGGCCAGCGCGCCGTCGCCAAAGCGAAGCCCGCCGGTCAGCTCCGACTTCACGCTGCTCTTGGCTTCGGACGTAATGTACCCCACGACCGCGACCTTGAGGCCGCCCGCCTGCACCATCCGATATGGAGCGATCCAGTCCGGCCGCCGGCTGCTCGCCGAGTCGAAGACGTTTGCCGCCAGCCAGGGATAGTGGGCCTCACTCATCCGGCGGCGCAGGGTGTCGAGCGACCACTCGAAGTCGTGCTCCCCAAGGGCAGCCGCGGAGAGGTTGAGACGGTTGAGCACCTCGACCATCGCGCGTCCCCGCGTAACGTTGGAGACGACGGTGCCCTGCATGGCGTCGCCAGCGTCGAGCCGCAGCGTGGGACAGCCACAGTCCGCCGTTAGGCTATCCATCAGCGCCGCCAGCGCCACCACGCCACCTATCGGCTTCCCATCGGAGCCGGCCTTCGGCAGCAGGGCGCCATGGAGATCGGCGGTCGCCAGCACCCGGAGGATGATGGTGTCCCGAGACTCGGGCGGGAGCTGCTTGATCGGTACTCGGAACAGGGCGCGCACGGCGGCCGCAGTGGCCTCGGGAACGATTCGCCAGTCGCGCCCGGCGTAGTCGCCGGGGTCGATCTCGCCGCGGCTTTGGATCTCCTCGATCAGCAGATCGCGGATGTTCTCGCCCTTGTCGTAGACCACCGGGGCATCCCGCAACATGGTGTAGCCGCCGGCGCCGGTCTGGCGATAGCTGTTGAGTGCAAGCGTGAAGCTGTCGCCGGGTCGCACCCGGCGTCCTCCTACGGCCAGGTTCCGGATCCGGTCGCCCACCAGCCCCCGGAGGTCGATATCGTAGCGGGCCCCCGCGATCACGTCGTAGTTGTAACCCGGCACGCTGTCATTGATTGAGATCCGGCCCACGGCATCGGCCCTGAAGTAGCGAGCGCTGTGCTCCAGATAGGCCTTCAGCTGCGCGCCCGTCACCCGCACCACCCGGAGCGTGTTGTCAAACGGGTACAGCGCCACGACCTCCCCCAGGCGGATTGTCCCGCTGTCGAACCCGGCGTCGAGATCGAAGGCCGACGCCGCAGACAAATCGGCCCCGGTCCGCTTCCGTTGCACGGCATTGACGAAGTTGAGAATCGGAGTCGGCTCCACCCGGGCTGGGCCGGCCCCCATGGGACCGGTGGCCCGGCCAAGAGGGGTATCGACCCAGCCCAGCACGGCTGCATGCGCCGGGGCCAGTCGCTGCGTCACCCGGGTGGATGGAGTCACCTGCGCCGTGGAGACGAGCTCGCTCCGCACCCGCGTCAGCCGCCACCGATCATCCTGCCTGGCCAGGTCGAGATGGGTAATCGAGACGCTGCCGCCGAAGGGTCTGGGCTGTACGAAGTGCACGCCACCGATCACCGAGTCGCGCATCTCCCGATGCGAGTGGCCTACCACCACCACATCGGGGCGAATCAGGAGCGTGGCCAGCGACGCGGCGGCATTCTCGCCCCCGATGCCGGTCGTATCGTACGAGGCGGACCCGTCCATCCCGCTATGCACCAGCGCCACCGCCACATCGGTCTCCCGACGCATGGCTTCCATCACCCTCGCTGCCGCCGCCGGAATCCGGTCGATCCGCACCTTGCCGTGGAGCTGCTCCCGGTCCCACACCATAGCGCCGGGCGTGGTGAATCCGGCCACACCGATCCGAACCCCGTCGCGCCGCAGCACCACGTACGGTGGAAAGAGCAGCGTGTCGCCCGCCAGCGTGTAAATGTTGCCGCTGACGTAGGGGAATGCGGCACCGGAGATCGCCTGCCGCATCGGGCCGAGACCCCAGTCGAACTCGTGATTCCCCAGCGTGGCCACGTCGTAGCCGGTGAGGTTCATCGCCTCGATCAGCGGGTGAGGATCGTGCGGCTTGACCCGGCCGAAGTAGGTGGCGAATGCGTCGCCCTGCAGGAGGTCGCCGGCATCCACCACCACGACCTCTCCCGGATAGAGCGCCTTGAGTGAGTCCACCACGGTGGCGACCCGCGCCAATCCGCCGGCGAACGGTCGTTGGTGCGCGTAATCCCAGTCGGTGGCGTGGCCATGAATGTCGGTGGTGGCCACGAGCACGACGTGCGCCGTGTCCTGGAGCGGAGCGGCGAAAGCGAGCGCAGTGAGGAAGAAGAGCATCGGGGCGTAATATCCTCAGGTCGGGAAGGGCGGGAAAGGCGGGAAGGAAAGACGGCTCTCCTTCCCCTACATCCACCTGCGGGTATATTCGTCGCGGCGAATATGACTACCTCATCCGCTACCGAGCTCCTGCTCACGGTCGCTGAACCGACCCGGCTTCGAATACTCAACTGCCTGGCCGCGGCGCCGCTGTTCGTGTCCGATCTCCAGGCTGTGCTCGACCTGCCGCAGCCCACGGTCTCTCGCCACCTCCAGATCCTGCGCCGCGCCCAGCTGGTCCGGGATACCCCGATCGCGCAGTTCGTCCTCTACCGGCTCCAGCGTAATGGCACCGTTCACGGGCGCATGCTGTCCGCGATTCTCGATGCCGTGGTGCAGGACGACAAAGACATGCGAGACGAGCGGCACCGCGCGGTAGACCGGAGCCGCTCCCATACCCGCGTACGGGTGCTGGAGCCGACCAACGGCAGGCTCGTGCCCCGACCGAAGAGACCGTCATGACGCACCGCATTCTCGTCGTGGACGATGAGCCCGACATCACCGCGCTGGTCGCGTATCACCTGGCCAAGGCGGGGTTCCGGGTGTCCACCGCGGCCAACGGGCCCGACGCCTTGAAGGCGGCGCGGGAGGAACGTCCCGACATCGTCATCCTCGACCTCATGCTCCCAGGCATCTCGGGCTATGACGTGCTCGCCGAGCTGCGGAAGCGGGAAGAGACCCGTGAGGTCGGCGTCATACTCCTGACAGCCCGACGGGATGAGACGGACCGAATCCGGGGACTGTCGCTCGGGGCCGATGACTATCTCACCAAGCCGTTCTCGCCTCAGGAGCTCTCGCTCCGGGTCAGCGGCCTGCTCCGCCGGTTGGGCTCGCCTGCGGTGAGCGCCGGCTCGACGCTGACGG
>JAXDMF010000051.1:0-6006 GCA_034666205.1 Gemmatimonadales bacterium | reverse complement strand
CGTACAAGGGCGACGGTACGGTCTACACCCAGACCAACGGTCTGGCGGGCGCGGGCCGGTTGGCCTTCACCCCGAGCGCCAACAACACCGTCGTGGTGACCTATGTGGACGCAGCGGGCTGGAAGGCTACCTCGACCAACCCGGCGGTGACTTCGGCCGCGAGCGACCTGTGCGGCGTGTACGTGGGTGTGGCGGCGAACTCGCCGAACGCGGCGGCCGTCAAGGCTGAGGGCGCCCCGGCCTGCTACTAAGCCTGGAATGATGGTGGAGAAAGAAGGGCGGTGCCCTAGTGGTCGCCGCCCTTTTTTCCTACCAGGCTGACTCGCTTGAGGATGCAATCATGACTACCCGGAGTACGGTGACTCGGAGCAGATCGATGCGAAGCAGGGAGGGGTTTACCCTGATCGAGCTCCTGATCGTGGTCGTGATCATCGGTATTCTGGCCGCGATTGCGATTCCGAAGTTCGCCAACACAAAGGAGAAGGCGGTCGTGGCTTCGATGAAGTCCGACCTCCGCAATCTGGCGGGGGCTGAAGAATCGTATTGGGTCGAGAATCGGACCTATTACGGGGGAGTCATTCCCGCGGCAGTCCTTCCGTACAACGTCAGCGCCGGAGTCTCGGTCGTCATCGTTGCGGCGACGGACGCCGGCTGGTCGGCCAGAGCAACCGCGCTTCCGCTGACCACGATGCAGTGCGCGATCTTTTACGGCACGACGCCGCCGATACCTCCGGCCACTGCCGATGCCGCGGTGGCGTGCAGCTGAGTGGCGCACGGCCGCCGGCGGATCCCGCTTCGGACCGCGTTACTGCTCGAGTTGGGATTTGTCACCTCTGCCGCAGTCGTAATGGTGGGGCTGACGACGATTCTGATCACCCGGAGCGATCTCCGCGAAGTGCTCGGATCGCTCCTGGCGCTGTGGCTGGGCAGCACACTGGTCTTCGTGCTCTTCGGAGGCTACGCAGTTCACCGCCTGGTGGTCGGCCCGCTGCAGCGGCTGACCGCCGAAGCCGATGCGCTGGCGGTGGGCAAATTTCCGCCGCACGAGCCCCAGGAAACCACTGAACTGGAGCTGCTCGCAGCGCGGTATCGCGTCATGGCGGAAAACTTGCTGGATGTGCAAAGCCAAGCGGTCCGGGTAGAGAAGCTCGCCGGCATCGGTCGGCTTGCCGCAGGGGTCGCCCATGAGGTGCGAAACCCCCTCGGCGCACTCGGAAGCTACATCGAGGTGCTCCACCGGCGCGGGGCCGACTCGGCCGTGATCGGCGACATGCACCAGGCCGTCGAGCGGATCGAACGGATCGTGCAAGGGCTCGTGGATTATGCCCGGCCCCGAATGGGAGCGACTGCAACAATCAGCAGTCCCGGCACCACGGATTTGAACGCGGCGGTGCGGACGGTACTCGATTTTCTGGATCCCCAAGGGATCCTCCGGGATCGAACGCTGGAGCTCTCCCTGGATCCGGATCTTCCGCTGGTGCGGGGCGACCGGCACCAGCTGGAGCAGGTCATCGTGAACCTGGTGGTCAATGCCTGCCAGGCCAGTCCTGGTGGACGGGTTGCGATAGGAACTGTGGGCAAGGCGCTCGGAAGCGGACGTCGCAACATCGCGCGGCGGGAAGATGCTGGCGGTCAGCTCCCCGATCCACGCCGAACCTGGGCACCCGAGCCTCGGCCACGTGACCTCCCTCCGGGGACCTGGGGGGTGATGCTGTTCGTGGCTGATGACGGCCCTGGGGTTTCCGAGCACGATCGAGAGCGGATCTTCGACCCGTTCTTTACCACCAAGGACCCAGGGCAGGGCACCGGGCTTGGACTGGCGATCGTCGCTCGAACGGTGCACGAAAGCGGAGGCACCGTGTGGGTCGATCGGGCAAGAGAAGGCGGTGCTGTGTTCAAGGTTTTCCTACCAACCGCGGGTGAGACCGATGCGGCTGCTGATCGTTGAGGACGACGCGGGTTTCCGGCAATCGCTTGGGCTGCTGCTTAGCGAGTCCGGCCACGTGGTCGAAGCCGAGGGTGACCCAGAGCGGGCGCTGGCACGGGTCAACGAGGAGGAGTTCGATCTCATTCTCTGCGACGTCAAGATGCCGGGGATGGACGGGCTCACCTTTCTCCGGCGATACCGCGCGCAGGGTGGGAGTAGCCTCATCATCATGATGAGTGCCTATGGGGACGAGGATGCCGCCCTGGCCGCCATGCGGGAGGGTGCCTACGACTACTTGCAGAAGCCGTTCAAGCCGGATGAGGTGATCCTCACGGTCCGGAAGGCCGAGGAGCGGGAGCACCTCCGTCGAGAAGTCGGCGCACTGCGGTTGACCCTGGGGATCGGCGCCGTAGGCGATCTAGTGGTGTCCCAGAGCAAAGGAATGCGCGACCTCCTCGAGCTGGCCGGCCGGGTAGCGCGTCACAACACCACGGTGCTCATCACCGGGGAGAGCGGAACGGGCAAGGAGGTCATCGCCCGCGCAATCCATCGGATGAGTCCGCGCAGCGAGAACAGCTTCACAGCTATCAACTGCGCCGCGATCCCGGAACAGCTGCTCGAGTCGGAGCTCTTCGGCCATACCAAGGGCTCCTTTACCGGCGCCACGTCCGATCACCCCGGTCTCTTCGAGATCGCCAACGGCGGAACCCTGCTGCTCGACGAGATCGCCGATCTCCCGCAGCCGCTCCAGGCCAAGCTGCTGCGAGTGCTGGAGGAAGGCGAGATCCGGCGGCTCGGCGCCCGCGAGTCCCGCAAGATCGATGTGCGGGTACTTGCCGCAACTGGACGTCCCATGGAGCAAGCGGTCGAACGCGGCGAATTTCGGTCGGACCTCTATTACCGCCTCAACGTGGTGCGGTTGCATATCCCGCCACTCCGCGAGCGACCCGACGACATCCCGGAGCTGCTCACCCATTTCGCCCGACAGGTAGCGCAGCGGCTGGGCCATCCCGTCAGCGTGACCCCCGCCGCCCTGGTGGCGTTGACCCAGCACAGCTGGCCGGGGAACGTGCGTGAGCTGCGCAACGCGGTTGAGCGCGCCGCGGTGCTCTCGGCTGGGGGCGTGCTGGACCGCAGGGACTTCGCACTCGGTGACGGTTCTCCCAACGCGCAGAGCGGTGCCACCCAGGGTGCGCTCGATCTTCGCACCCAGGTCGAGGCCGTGGAGCGCGCCGCGATCCAGCGCGCCCTCGAGGCGTCCAATGGCAATCGCCGCCGGGCCGCCAGCCTGCTGGGGATCAGCCTGCGGACCCTCTTCTACAAGCTCAGGCGGCTGCCAGCCGCCTGAGGCCAACCGGCGCAGTCCGGTGCGCTGACGCGCAAGCCTCTGCAGAGTTTTTGCCCTCCTTCAAATCGCGAAGGCGCTGATCTGTAGTGACTTAGCACTGTGGTACAACCCCTGCTTCTCCATTGGTCAGCGCCTTTGGATGCGCAGACCCCCCGCCCGAGCATCCTGGAGAGATTATGGCCACACGGACCAATGGATTCACGCTCATCGAGCTCATGATAGTTGTCACCATTCTTGGTACGGTGGCGCTGATCGGGCTCCCCCGGATGCGCGACGGCATGACCAGGAGCAATGTCAGGGGAGCCCGTACGACCTTGATCAATCTGCTCTCCAAGGCACGTACGGCAGCGACTCAGACCAATCGGGTCACCTTGCTCAAGATCCAGGGGAACAACGCCTTCGTCCTGGCGCGGCCTCGGCTGGTGGCCGCCGCAGGCAGCGACGCGGATACGCTCGGTGCGGTCCAACCGCTGGGCGCCATCTACGGGGTGACCGTGACTGCCGCGATCGACTCAGTTCGCTTCGATCCGCGTGGTTTGGGTACCGGCTTTGGGACCGGGACGACTTTCTTGGTTTCCTTGAACGGGAAGACAGAGACCATAACGGTCGATGGCCTGGGGAGGGTGAGGAAATGAAGCGATCGAGCGCAGGGTTCTCGCTGGTCGAAGTGCTGGTGGCGATCGTGGTGTTGGGGGTCGGCATCGTCGCCCTGGTCGGTTCGTCGGCCATGGTGACGCGGATGATCGGCCGGGGCAAAGTGGAGACGCGTGCGGCCCAGGTGGCCTCCCGCCGGCTCGAGACGCTGCGTCTGGCGGCCTACTCCACGTCCCCTCGCTGCACCGCGGCCGGTTTTGCCAATGGCGGCCCAGTAACCACGAGCAACGTGACGGAGTCGTGGGTGGTGCCGACCGTAGGCAAGGTCCGGGCTGTCCAGGTCAACGTCACCTATCGCACCGTGCAGGGCAGCCGCAGCGCAAGCCTTCAGACCAGAATCGAGTGCTGACCATGGCCAACCGACGCGGCTTTACCCTGGCCGAGATCCTGATCGCTATGACGCTGATGCTCATCGTCGGCGGCGCGGCGTTCAAGCTCCTGGTCAGCACGCAGCGGCTCTCGCGCAGCCAGGCGGAACAGGCCAGCCTGCAGTCCAACGTGCGCATGGGCTCGCTCATAGTCCTGAACGATCTCCGGGAGCTGAACACCGTCTTCGGAGGCGCCGCGGACAGGAACGACATTCTTACCATCGCGGCCAACGACATAACCTATCGCGCCATGCGCGGCATCGGGTTCATCTGTCAGGCGCCGACGGCCACTCAGATCCGGATCACCCGGAGCGGCTTCTCCGGCTTTCGGGATCCGGTGGCCGTTCGCGACGGTCTCTATGTCTTCATCGACGGCGATCCGGACACCGAGGCGGACGACACCTGGCTACCGGTGGCAATTACTGCCGTAGCGACCGGTACCGCGTGCCCCGGCGCCTTGGGCGACATCACGTTGACGACGCCCAACACCGCGGGCCTGGTGGGCCTCCCGGTGGGAACGCCGATTCACATCTACGAGGTCATGGAGCTGAAGCTCCACGTGGCCGATGGGAAATCCTGGCTCGGCGCGCGCTCGATCAGTGCCGGCGAGGCAATCCAACCGGTGCTGGGCCCGCTGGTCGCCGGCAACGGATTCCAACTGGAGTATCTGGACGCGGCCGGAGCCATCACGGCCGACCGCACGGCGATCAAGAGTATCCGTGTCACCATTCGCGGGATCAGCGACGGGGCGGTCAATCCCGGCGTCGAGGGCAGCCCGACTTACGTGCAAGACAGTCTGGTTACCCAGGTGGCCCTGCGCAACTCGTTCCGGCCGTAATCGGAATGCCGCTCAAGGAGACTGTTATGCGAACCCAACGACTGAACGATGAGCGCGGTATGGCGCTGGCCGTGGCCCTCTTCGCCCTGGTTATCATCGGGCTGCTCGTAGCCGGGACCTTCTTCTCCGGCCGGCTGGAGCAGCAGAGCGGGCAGAACACCTTCTATGCCGGCCAGGCGGCCGAGGCGGCCGAGGCCGGCATCAGCGACGCTATCGGTTCGGCCCTACCAACGACGCTGATGGGCCTCCCGGTCGGCGGAGCGGCCTTGGACTTGGGGACGGTCTCCCTGGGGAGCCGGGTGGATGTCACCAAGCAACTCTCGCGGCTGACCAGCAGTGTGTTCTTGATCCGGACGGTCGGCAGCCGCCGGAATGCCGCCGGTACTGCCATGGCCACCCGGTCAGCCGGTTCGCTGCTCCGGCTGGTCACTCCGCACCTTCTGATACGGGGCGGATTGTCGGCCATCGGAGACATCACCGTCACCGGCAACGCCACCGTGAGCGGCAACGACACCACGCCGCCCGGTTGGAAGGTGTCGCCAGCCGTGGACTGTCCGCCCGAGGCCGACAAACCGGGGGTTGCCTACAACGGCACCATCACCCAGACCGGCTCGTCGCAGATTACCGGCAATCCGCCCAAGCAGGCGGACCCGACGCTGAATGCCAGCAACCTGCTGGGCGGGACCGATTTCGCCGCCCTTAAAGCGCTGCGGACCCTGAACCTCGCGTCGAGCACTATCAGCGGTATTGGGGCGGCCACCACGGGCAATCCGCCAGTATGTGATCCGACGGTCCAGAGCAATTGGGGCGAACCCGTAGACCGGACCAACCCGTGCTGGAACTACTTCCCGATCATCTACCACTACGGGGA
>JAXDMF010000050.1:0-11512 GCA_034666205.1 Gemmatimonadales bacterium | reverse complement strand
CCGCTGCTCGCCGGCGGTCCGCCGACCATGTTCTATTGTGGCAATGACGCAGCGGCGAAGGCGGTGGTCGCCAAGATCCTCGAGCAATTCGGCTGGGACAGCGAAGACATGGGTGGGGCGGCCGCGGCCAGGGCCATCGAGCCGCTCGCCATGCTGTGGTGCATACCCGGCTTTCGGGAGAATGACTGGGTTCACGCCTTTCGCCTACTTCGGCCCTGGCCGGTTCCCCATGCATGACGGAATCCCCGTGCGCTTCGAGAAACTGCCACTTCGATGACCCGTCGAGCTCGGCGGACGGCGCTGCTCCTGACCCTTATCGCGATTGCCGGCTGCCGCACCGGTCGCAACTACATGAGCCCCGAAGGGCCGCGCTACGCCGGTTCGCCGCGAGCCGGTCGCACCACCGACCACACAGATTCGACCCAACTGCGGGTGGTGACGTTCAACATCGCGTTCGCACGGCAGGTAGACAGCGCGATCGCGCTGCTGACTTCCGACCCGGCACTGCGCGGCGCCGACCTGATCCTGCTGCAGGAGATGGATGAGAAGGCCACTGGGCGAATCGCTGAGGCGCTCGGTCTGGGGTACGTCTATTACCCCGCGGTCCTCGCGTTCAGGACCCATCGACCATTCGGCAACGCGGTGCTGTCTCGCTGGCCCATCGTGGCGGACGGGAAGATTGTGCTCCCCCACGTGTCCCGCTTTGCCCGTACCCAGCGGACGGCGACCGCCGCGACGATCCGGGTCGGCTCACGCCTGGTGCGAGTCTACTCCACCCACCTCGGCACCATGACCGATCTGGCACCTGCGTCCCGGCGGGAGCAGCTGCAAACCATCCTGGCCGATGCCGCGAGCTACCCGCGGGTGGTGATTGGGGGAGACATGAACGACGAGGGTGTTGGGCACGTGGCGCGGGAGATGGGCTACGCCTGGCCCACCCAGCACGGTCCCTCGACCCACATGCTGGGACGACTGGATCACATCTTCATCCGCGGTCTTGCGAGCCCCGACCGCGGAGCCGCGGGCACCGTACTCGATTCCCGCGGCAGCAGCGACCACCTGCCGGTCTGGGCAGTGGCGACTCTCGAGGATTAGGCTTTGTGGACGCCGACAGCCAGATTAACCAAGCTTCCTCTCGCACGGAGACCGTGATGCCCCGACTCTCGCGACTGGCCGTGTTCATCCTTGGAGCCGCTCTGGGCCTGGCGCTCTGGGTGGTGCCGGCACTCCTGTCGGACGATTCTCTGCCATGGAACAACCAGGGGCCGCTCTATGCCGTGGGACTTCTCATCATCGGCTTCGTCCTCGGCTTCCTGGGACCGGGCCAGCCCATCGCCGCGGTCGCCGGAGTCTTCTTCGGCCAACTGCTCGTCCTTCTCAGCCGGGTCCTGACCGCGTCCACCAGCGAGCTCTGGCTGGTGAGCGGCATGCTGCTGGCGGGTTACACGGTGGTCGCGGGCGGCGTCGGAGCACTGTTGGGCAATGTACTCCGGCGCAAGCTCGTTCCGGTGCCTCGCCGGGGCGATAGACGGAGCGGATGAGGAAGGCTGACGGCGATCGCCCGGAATTGATCACGGCCAAGGCGTTCTGATCACTTGATGACGATGCCCGAGAGGTCGGGCTCCGGATACTTCATGTGCAGGCGATCCAGAGCGTCGGCCACGATCAAGCCAACCACGTAGTTGCGGTACCACTTCTGGTTGGCAGGCACGACGTACCAGGGCCCCCGCTCAGTCGAGGTCTTCGAGAGCGCATCCTCGTACGCCCGCTGGTAGTCGTCCCAGAGCTTTCTTTCTTCCACATCGCTGTGCTGGAACTTCCAGCGCTTGGTCGGGTCGTCGATCCGGGCCTGCAGCCTGGCTCGCTGCTCGTCCTTGCTGATGTGGAGAAAGAATTTCAGGATTGTCGCGCCGCTCTCGGCCAGCGTCTCCTCGAAGACGTTGATCTGATCGTAACGCCTCCGCCAGACTGCCTTGGGCACGAGATTATGGACCCGGGCCACCAACACATCCTCGTAGTGGCTCCGATTGAAGACCACCACCTCACCCTTAGCGGGCACCTGCCGGTGCACCCTCCAGAGGTAGTCGTGGTCAAGCTCCACAGTCGTGGGCTTTCCGAACGACGCGACCCGCGTGCCTTGGGGATTGAAGCCGCCCATGACGTGCCGAATCGTGCCGTCCTTACCGGATGTGTCCATCCCCTGGAGCACGACGAGGAGCTTTCGTTCGTGCCCGGCAAAGAGCAGCTCCTGCAACTCACGTAAACGCTCCTGAATGGCAACGCTCTTCTCCTTGGCCTCAGCCTTGCCCTCCGCCGCAAGGTGAACGTCGTCCGCATCGATCTTTTCCAGGTCGATTTTGTGCCCGGGACGTACGAGGTAGTGATGCATAGTGGGCCATGGGCTATGGGCTATGGGCTGCGCCGGTAAGCTCCTGAGTCTTGCGCCGGGAGCCCAGGCGGTCAATGGGATGGCCCATAACCAATGGCCCATGACCCATAGCCCTTTGTAGCTTTGGTCCATCCCTCTTTCGGAGGTCCTATGGCTACGAAGAAGCGATCATCCCGGAAATCCAGCGGGCGGAAATACGGCAAGGCAGCCGGAAAGCGGGTCGAGAGCGCGATGCGCCGGCGCAAGCGAGGCACGCTCAGGAGCGGCAAGGGTGGGCGGGGTGGGAAGGTAAAGAGCCGGGCGCAGGCGATCGCGATCGGCCTGTCGGAGGCCCGGAAGAAGGGAGCGAAGGTGCCGGCCAAGAAGGGCGGACGGCGGAAGAAGGCCTCGCGCAAGCGGTCTTGAGAGGACTGGGTCGGTTGACGGCCGCCGGACCTCACGCCACGATTCTGTTACGTCCGGTCCGGCGGTGCGTTGCCGAATGAGACATAAAGGAGGACACGATGCGAGCCGCTCTCCTGTCGGTCGTTCTCACCTGCAGCATTTCCTTCGTTCCCCCAGCGGCCGCGCAGCGCTCCGGCCTCGAGCTTCAAGCCGGGCTCGGCTACGCGCGCGCATTCGACGGCGGGGGACTCAGCCTTGCCGCGGCGCTCGAGCGACCGCTCTCTGGGCCAACGAGCGGGGTCCAACACGCTCTGGGCGGCAGCCTTTGGTATTCGCAGATGTCCATCGGCTCCCAACCCAACAGCTCAAACGAACGCCGCCTGCTGGGCATCGGCATGCGCTACCAGCTGGAGCTGCGCGCCTGCTGCGGCTCGGCCCGGCCGTTCATCGCTGTGCCCGTACAAGTTCTTCTAAGCGACATTCCAGACCGCGCGACGCTCGCCCTACCAGCGGCTCTGTCGGTGACTGGAGTCCCGGAGCCGGGATTGCCGACGCCAGTCGAGGACATGGTTGGCTCTGAGTGGGGCTGGGGTACCGGGCTGGAAGTGGGCTTCCGTATCGGCTTGTCTCAAGACTTGAGCGCCCAAACCAGCGTACAGGGACTGTATCAGCGGATCTACGAATCCGGCACCCGGAATGGGGCCTGGACCATTCACGGCGGAATCACTTACCAGCCGGGTCGCGCGCGCTGATCGTTTAGACAATCCTGACTTTCGTTCACCGAGGACATCATGCGCCTGCTTCGTCTCATGATGCTGCTGGCCGCTCCTGGGCTGGTTCATGCCCAGAGCGGCCCCAGCCGGGATCTCCTGGCGGACTTCCAACGTAACCGCAACGTGGTGCTCGCCTACATCGACGCGATGCCCGATTCCGCTACCGACTATCGCCCCACCCCGGGCGTTCGGACGTTTGCCGGGCAATTCGACCACATCGTGAGCACTAATCTGGAGGTCGCCGCGGTGGCCCTTCGCGGCTTGAAGACACCTCCCGCTCTCGGTGACAGCGCCGTCTACCTCCACAACAAGGCCGCGCTTCACCGCTACGCCGCGGCTACCTACGACTATTTCCTCAAATCTCTCCAGCAGGCCAAGCCGGAGCAGCTCCAGCGCCAGGTGGCCATGTACGGTCAGCCGCCGCAGCCCGCCAGCCGGCTTGCGGCGCTCTCATTCGAGCACTCCGTCTGGACTCTGGGACAGCTGGTGCCCTATCTCCGTCTGAATGGCGTCACTCCGCCCGAATACAAGATGCCGTTCTGATCCCGTGCTGATGCCTCGCTGGTTGGTCCTATGGACGATTCTCGGGGCGGCGGCTATGCCGGTGCCGGCACCGGCTCAATCAATCTCGCCGTCGACATATACCTGTCGGTTCGAGAAGATCCCGGTTCGAGATGGCGTGCACCTCAACACCAGCATCTGCCAGCCCGCCGGCCCACACCAGCCGCTGCCCTTCCTCATCATGCGGACGCCCTACAGCGTCGCCGCCGACACCGCCGTTCGACCGGACTACCGGTTCCTCGCGGCCGACGGGTACATCTTCGTCTACCAGGACATCCGCGGCCGGTTCGGCAGCGAAGGTCAGTTCCTCATGAATCACCCGTTGCGCGACCGGAGTGATCCGAAGGCTACAGACGAGACCACCGACACCTACGACACGGTCGAATGGCTACTCCATAACGTGCCCGCCAACAACGGACGCGCCGGAGTGCTCGGTGTCTCCTACCCCGGCTGGCTGGCCACCATGGCCGGCATCGATCCTCATCCGGCGGTGAAGGCGATCTCGCCCCAAGCGCCAATGACCGACACCTGGATGGGAGACGACTTCTTCCACCAGGGCGCCTTCCGTCTTTCGTATGGGTTCGAGTACGCGGGCAGCATGGAGCTGAGCTCGGACATGTCGGTGCCGCTGCCGATCGGCACCTGGGACACCTACGACTGGTATCGGCGGCTCGGCCCGCTTTCCAACGTGGAGGCGAAATATTTCCGGGGGAAGGTGCCGACCTGGAGCGCGTTTGTCGCCCATCCGACTTACGATGCCTACTGGCAGAAACGGGCGGCGCAGCGGGTGCTGGAGCGGCCGGCGGTGCCGACCCTCACCGTGGGAGGCTGGTGGGACCAGGAGGATCGCTTCGGCCCGCTCGCGACCTACCGTGCGCTCGAGCGGGGCGACTCCGCGCACCGGAACTTTCTGGTAATGGGCCCCTGGAACCACGGCGGATGGCGGAACGAGGCGCGCCGGATGCCGGTAGTCGATCCCGGGACGGCTGAAGGGTATCTCCGCGATGTCGAGGCGCCGTGGTTCGCGCACTATCTCAAGGACCAGAACACGGCGGCTGAGGCCGAGGCGTACCTCTACGATGCCGGCGCTAAGGAATGGCGATCGTTCGACAGCTGGCCGCCAAAGGACGGGACGCCGCGCAGCATCTTTCTCCGAGCCGGCGGCAGGTTGTCGTTCGATCCGCCGGCCGCCGGCGAAGCGGCCTTCGACCAGTACATCTCCGATCCGGCGCATCCGGTGCCCTACCGCCCCCGGCCGGTCGAGGAGACCTACGATCCCCGCGGCTCTCGTTGGCGCACCTGGGAGACCGAAGACCAGCGGTTTGTGGACGGGCGGCCCGACGTCCTGACCTGGGTCTCGGAGCCATTGAGCGAGGACTTGCTCATCGCGGGCGACATCAGCGCCAGAATCGTCGCCTCGACCACTGGGCGCGACGCAGACTGGGTGGTGAAGCTGATCGACGTGTTCCCCGACAGCGTGCCGGAGAACTGGAGCCAGAGCGGCTACCAGCTCATGGTGGCACACGACATCATGCGGGGACGCTACCGGAAGAGTTTCTCTGCGCCGGCCCCACTACAGCCCAACACGCCGCTCGCTTTTACGGTGGACTTGCACCAGCAGAGCTACACCTTCAGGAAGGGCCACCGACTCATGGTGCAGATTCAGAGCACCTGGTTTCCGCTCTACGACCGGAATCCCCAGACGTGGGTACCGAACATCTTCCGGGCCAAGGCATCGGACTTCCGGGCCCAAACCCACCGAATCTGGCACACGCCCCGGCTCGCGTCGCGGGTCGAGGTCACGGTGGTGCGTTACCGCTGACTCCAGCGGTGTTTCAGGCAGCCGATGAACGTCGTGCACTCGCTGGCGGAGGTGGTTGTAATGGTGACGCTCGTGTCCGGCTCCAGCACCGGCTGAGACGGCACCGTCGCTGCGCGGGCGGCCTCGCCGCCCAGCGCGATCTCCTCCGGCAGGCCACCCTCGAAGCCGGCGGCGCTCACCAGCATCTCGTGCCGCAGCTTCGACGCAATACGGAGCACCCGTCCCGGATACCGGTGGCAACGGGGCGTGTTCCTGCCCCGCACGCATCCGTTGTACCGCGTCAGCGCGAGCGGGATCGCTCCCTTGGCCCGCCTGATATTGTGCTGCAGGATCCTGGCGCCATGACAGATATTGGCCTCGACGCTGTTCAAATCTCGCGACGGGCAGCCATAGCTGCCGATATGCACCGGCATCACCTGCATCAATCCCACGGCCCCTTGACTGCTGATGGCCGTGGTATCGAACGGCGCGTTCTCGATCAGCAGCACGGCGGCCAGGAGGCTGGGGCTCATCCGATTCCGCGCGGCCTCGTACACGACGGCAGCGGCAATCCGGTCGGCCAACTCGACTTTGCGGGTGCGCTTGGCCAGGGCCAGCGACAATGGCTCGTAGGCGTATTGCTTGGTGATTGCCCGTTCCATTGCGGCGCTGTCGAGCCGGACCTTTACGGGAGGGCGCGACCGCGCGGCGTGAGGCGGCTCGGGCGTGCGCTCGGGCTCCGGGGCGCGCGCGGTTGGCGCGCGTACCGGAATCGGAGCACGGGCCGGGATCGAGGCGCGGGCCGGCACGGCTGACTTCGCCGGCCGGGTGCGGGGGCGTACCGGCCCCGGCACCGCGATGGCAAGCGGCTCCGGAACGGAAACCGGAGGCACCGCGTCGCCACTCGAGGCACACGCAGCAACCAGCAGAACCATCGCGATACGACCGAGTTCGCGCGCCCGACCGCTACGGATCCATGAGAGCATGGCGCCCTTGAATGGAGGATACCGGACGATGGCTCGCGCTCGATGGCCGCGGAAGTGCTCAGTATTTGACAGCGACGAGGAACGCGACACTGCCCGGTCTGCCGGATTGACCTGCCAGGCCGGAAGTCGAGTCCCTCGCGCGAGTGTCGAGGCTCGGTGCAGGCATCGGCAGCATCGTGTGCCGGGCCCATCGTTACACGACCCGGGGCCATTTCTTGGCCGGATTCGCTCTCACTTTTATCTCGGATTCTGGCAGCTGTGACGACGGCGGACGATCGGCTCCGGACCTTCTCGTCCGCTGGGGAATTTCGGGCCTGGTTGAGAGCACACCACCGGTCGGCCACGGAGCTCCTGGTGCGGTGCTACAAGGTCGCGGCGAAGGATCGGGGCCTCACCTATCGGGAGGCACTGGACGAGGCGCTGTGCTTCGGCTGGATCGATGGAGTGCGGCGCGCGGCAGATGACCAGAGCTTCAGCACTCGTTTTACTCCGCGTAAGTCAAAGAGCACCTGGAGTGCAGTCAACATCAGGCGGGCCGAGCAGCTCGAAGCCGGGGGACGGATGCTGCCGGCCGGCCGGGCCGCATTTGCGGCGCGTGAGGCACGAAACTCCCAGCGCTACTCGTTCGAATCGAAGCCCCGGAAGCTCGCACCCAGGTACCAGAAGAAGCTCCGGGCCAACGAGCGCGCGTGGAGCTTCTTTCGGGCACAGGCGCCGTGGTATCAGCGCACCAGCATTTTTTGGGTAATGGAGGCGAAACGGGAGGAGACCAGGCTGCGCCGACTCAACGAGCTCATCAGCAGCTCGGCTCGGGGTCAGGCGATCAAGCTCCTGGCCCGTACCCGGCTACGTTAGGCTGCTGCTGCGGGCGGTTGCTCGATTGCCTTGAGGCGGCCAGCCTCGGCGTTGATCAGGGCCATCTGGGCCTGCTGGATGAAGAGCAGCAGTGGGCTGGGCGAGGGATCCACAGGAGTCGTGCTTGGCGTATAGCGTATGCGGGCCATCGGATGCTCCTCATTCCTCCCGGAAGCGAACCACCGTTTCATGGGCCACCCGTTGCAGTAATCGTACCGTGGCCGTGGGGATCTGAAGCCTCTTCCCCGCGACCGTTATTCTGGGGGACAACGTCTCAACATCCCTGCCGGTGAGTCCCTCATACACAACCAGGGCCGTGAGATAGGTGCCCAGCTCCGACGGATGGAACCCATCAGGGCCGTAGAGCGCAATTCGGGGTCCCGCCGCCCAGGCCGCTCGCCAGGCCTCGCCGGCGGGTAAAAAGACACCGCCGACGGCTTTCGCGGCGAGCTGGCTGGAGCGGCGTACCTCGTCGAAGCTGGCGCGCTTCGTGGCCGACGGCCACACCATCAGCTGGGCGCTCCGGGCGCCGGCGTCCCGGATGTACGGCTGGAGCCACTTGGTGGCGAGGATCAGCGTGTCACGATAGAGCGGCAGCGGCGTCGGGCCCTGCTGGAGCACGACGTAGTCCCAGTGCCCCGATTTGATGACTTCGACCGCGTTGGTCTGGCCGGCGACATGATCGATGAGCGCCAAGTTGGGCGCGGCGACGGTCTGGGTCTGAATCGTGTCGCCGGCCGCCAGCGCCATCGCGGCCACCGTGCCCGGAAGGTCGTTGGTGTAGGTGAGACTGTTCCCGATGAAGAGCACCCGGTACACGCTCGGCCGGGTCGGCGGAGGCGCCGACGGCGATCGGCTGCGGCCGCAGCCGGCGAGACCGCCAAGGAGAACGAGCGCGAAAAGGCATTTGTTCAAGCCTGACTCCTCCACTATTCGAGAGGTAGGTTCTCACCGCCGTCTGAGCCGGTCTCGCCATCTTAACCCACCGTACCGGGCCGCGCCTCAGGTTTTCTGGAAGGCCCGATCAAAAGCCAGGCAATCACACCCGCCCCCACGGCCAGGCCGGCAGCAAGGAGCATGATGGCTCGAAAGGCGTCCACGAAGGCGACATCAACTGCCTGCTCCAGGCTGCTCCGAAGCTGAGTCGGTAGCGAGCGAGGGATGCTGAGGGCCGCAAGCTTTCCCCGGTCCCGCCAGAGCAGCTCACGAACCTCCGGCGAAACGCCCAGGCTCTCCAGCTGGTGAGCCAGCGAACGGCCGAACCGCTGGTAGGCGACGAGGCCGAAAACGGCAATCGAGAGCAGTGCGGCGGTGCGCGAGACCGCG
Organism: Gemmatimonadales bacterium; assembly: GCA_034666205.1. GTDB lineage: Bacteria > Gemmatimonadota > Gemmatimonadetes > Gemmatimonadales > GWC2-71-9 > CAVVWJ01. The sequence continues at coordinate 2,437 of JAXDMF010000050.1, read as the reverse complement.
TTGTTGATACCGGAGGCGACACCCGCTCGCTCCGGACCGAAGGAGGTCATGACCGCGGTCGTGAGCGGAGCCACGGTGCCGGACATCCCCAACCCGAGTACCAGCATGCCGGGAAAGAAGGTGGTCCAGTACGAGCCGCCCGTCCCGGGCAGAGCCAACAGGGCGAAGCCGGTGCCCGCGATCAGCGGCCCGATGATCAGAGCGCGTCTCACGCCGTACCGATCGGCCAGCCGGCCGGCCCAGCTCGAGAGCAGCGACAGGAGCGCGATGAGCGGAAGCATGGCCGCCCCCGCCGCGGCCGGAGAGTAATCATGAACCTGGATCAGGTCGAAGGGCACGAAGAAAAACGCGCCGCCGAGCGCGGCATAGAGCAGCAGGGTGAGGAGGTTGGCGCCGGCGAACGTACGGGAGCGGAACAGGTCGAGCGGCACCATCGGCTCGGGCGAGCGCTCCTCTACCAGGCCGAAGGCAACCAGCATCAGCCCGCCGCCGATGAGCCCGGTGAGGATGGCGGGGTGCACGAAGCCCAGTCGCGGTCCTTCGAGCAGACCGAAGACCAGGCCACCCAGTCCCAAGGTGGCGAGGACGGCTCCCGGCAGGTCGAGCCGGCGCGCCTTCTCGTCTCGGCTCTCCGGCACCCACCGCAGCGTGATCGCCAACGTTGCAACCGCGATGGGGATGTTGATCCAGAAGACCCAGCGCCATGAGGCCACCTGGATCAGCCAGCCGCCCAGGACCGGACCGAGGCCGGCGGTCGCGGCGGAGAAGGCGGACCACTGCCCGATCGCCTGACCCCGGCGGTCTGCTGGAAACCCGGCGCCGAGTAGTGCCAAGCTGGTAGGCACCAGCAGCGCGCCACCGAGGCCCTGTACTGCGCGAGCAGCGATGAGCCAGTTGATGCTCGGGGACAGGGCGCACCCAGCCGAAGCCAGGGCAAAGAGCGCGACCCCGACTGCGAAGATGCGGCGTCGGCCAACCTTGTCCGCCAGAGCGCCGCCGAGCAGCAGCAGCGCCGCGAGCGCGACCGCGTAGCTCTCTACCACCCACTGCACTTGGGCCGCGGTAGCGCCGAGCGCCTGCTGGAGCACAGGCAGGGCGACATTGACGACGGTGCCGTCGATGAACGCCATGCTGGAACCGAGAATGCTGGCCATCAGGATCCAGCGTTCGACACCGGAAGAAACGCGTGCGGAAGTCGCTACCCCAACGAGCTCACCCCTGTTTGGGAGAGGAGAAAGGTAGCGTCCCCCGGCCTTGTCTCGCGGGAGCGCTCTGGCTGGAGTAGATTCGCGGCATGCTGTACTCTCTGAATAGCATGGCATCCAATCCCGTCACCCATCTGGCGCCGATCGACTATGCGGTCATGGCGGTCTACTTCGCAGCCGTGCTGGCTGTGGGATGGAGCCTTCGGCGGGGCATGCGGACCAGCACCGATTTCTTCCTCTCCGGCCGCTCGCTCTCGCCCTGGATTACCGGCGTCGCCTTCATCTCCGCCAATCTCGGCGCCCAGGAGGTCATCGGCATGGGCGCCTCGGGCGCCAAGTACGGCATCGCCACCAGCCACTTCTACTGGATAGGTGCTATCCCGGCGATGGTCTTTGTCGGGCTGTTCATGATGCCGTTCTACTATGGCTCCCGCGCCCGCTCGGTTCCCGAGTATCTCCGCCTTCGGTTTGACGAGAAGACCCGTACCCTCAACGCCGTCTCCTTCGCCGTGATGACGATCTTCTCGTCCGGCGTGTCGATGTACGCCATGGGCAAGCTGCTCAATCTGCTGCTCGGGTGGAACTTCGACGTCAGCATTCTGGTCGCGGCCGTGATCGTACTCGCGTACGTTCTGCTGGGCGGATTGACCAGCGCGATCTACAACGAGGTTCTCCAATTCTTCCTGATCGTCTTCGGGTTCGCGCCGCTGGTGGCGCTCGGCCTGCACGCGGTCGGAGGTTGGGAAGGCCTCACGGCGCGGCTGGCGGAGGTGGCCACGACGCGAGGGCTACCGGCCAACGCATACACCAGCTCCTGGGCCAACATGGGCGACGCGGCCCGGAACCCGATCGGGGTGGAATGGTTCGGACTGGTGATGGGTCTCGGCTTCGTCTTGTCCTTTGGCTACTGGTGCACCGACTTCCTGGTGGTGCAGCGGGCCATGGCGGCCGACTCGATGACCGCCGCGCGCCGCACCCCGCTCATCGCCGCGGTGCCCAAGATGCTGTTTCCATTTCTGGTGATCCTGCCGGGGATGATCGCGCTGGTCGTGATCCCCAAGCTCGGCAGCGGCGACGCCCTGCAATACAACAACTCGATCCCGCTGCTGATGAACAAGTACCTGCCCAACGGCATGCTCGGGATCGCGCTCACCGGGCTCATGGCCTCCTTCATGGCGGGGGTGGCCGCGAACGTCTCGGCGTTCAACACCGTGGTCACCACGGACCTGATC
>JAXDMF010000049.1:0-4840 GCA_034666205.1 Gemmatimonadales bacterium | reverse complement strand
TCGCGGAGATCGTGAGCGAGCCGGACCTGCGCTCGCCCGCGGAGGCCCGGGCGTACCTCACCACGCTCCGGCAGATCCTGGTTTACGCCGGCGTGAGCGAGTGCAGCATGGAGCAGGGAAGCCTGCGGGTGGATGCAAACCTTTCGATTCGGCCCGCCGGCACATCCAAGCTCGGTACCAAGACCGAAGTGAAGAACATGAACTCGTTCGCCAACGTGGAGCGGGCACTCGAAGCAGAGCGCGTCCGCCAGATCGCGTTGGTGGAATCGGGACGCAGGGTAGAGCAAGTGACTCTCCTCTTCAATGCCGGTACTGGTCAGGTCAAGCCGACCCGGTCGAAGGAGGAGAGTCACGACTACCGCTATTTCCCTGATCCCGACCTTCCACCATTGGTGCTGACACCGGCGTGGATCGCCGAGCAGCGAGCCGCGGTGCCCGAGCTGCCGGACGCCAAACGCGCTCGTCTGGAGGCAGCCTATGCCCTATCCGCCAAGGACGCCCGGGTCATCGCGGCGGAGGCCGGGCTGGCGCACTACTTCGAGTCGGTGGTGGATGCGGGAGCCGACGCCAAGACCGCGGCCAACTGGGTCATGGGTGAGGTGATGACAACCTATAATGAAAGCGGATCGTTTCCCGTGCCGGCCAGGCGACTCGCCGAGTTGATCGGCCTCGTGCGCGAGGGGGTGCTCAGCCACCAGGCAGCCAAGCGGGTCTACTCCGAGTTGGCCCAATCATCTGATCAGGACCCCCGCGCCGCCGCCGCTCGGCTGGGACTGGTGCAGGTCAGCGATCAGGGTGCTCTATCAGGATGGGTTGATGAGGTCCTCGCTGCCCATCCCGACGAGGTCGCCCGCTTTCGCAGCGGAGAGGCCAAGCTGATGGCATTCTTCGTGGGTCAGGTGATGAAGCGGAGCAAGGGAAAAGCGGATCCGAAAGGCGTGCAGCCGGTTCTCCAGGAGCGTTTGTAGCAAACTGCAGGGACCAGGCCGCAGGGACTCGGTTCAGTTCCGCTGGCGCGTTTTGGCTGTGCCACGCCCAGGAGACATTCTCTCGAGCCCCAACAAACTCATCGGATCCACCGAGATCGCCCCGTAGCGCGCCACCCAGTGCAGATGCGGCCCCGTGACCCGGCCACTCCGACCCACTGCTCCGATCCGTTGTCCTGCCATGACGGTATCTCCCTCCCGTACGTCGGTTCTACTCAGGTGGAAATAGCCGGTCACCAATCCTGCCCCGTGGTCGATGTATATGGCACGGCCCGCAAGATAGAAATCGGCGACCAATGCCACCACACCGCGTCCAGCGGCGCGGACCGGTGCACCGATCGCTCCGGCGAAATCGGTACCGAGGTGACGGCTCTGGACCTCGCCGTTGTAGACCCGTGCCGTCCCGAATCGGCTGGTGATGCGCGACCGGCGGGGAAGCCGGAACGGCCCCCGCCAGATCCGTGGCTTGCCTTGCGAGGTGCGCGAGACTTGTCTGCTTCTCTCGATCTCCGACTGGACCCGGACCGTGGCGGCGCTATCCGGCCGGGCGTAGGCCGGCGGGACCGACAACGTTTCGCTGAGATAGCCCGCCCGGACCACCGGCAGGAGAATTGGGAGGGTGTCGCTTCGCCCGGGCAGCTCCAGGAAGAGCGTCACCGGGAGAGAGTCAGGGGCCTCGACCGGCACGGCGACCATTGCCCGAAAGGTGTGGTTCCGGGAAGGCTCGAAGTGGAGCGGCTCACTGGCGACTTCACCGCCACTCACCACGCCCTCGCGCGTCCGCACCCGAAGCCATCCCAGGCTCCCCTCCTGCAGCGTGGCCGGCTCGGTAGTGACGCTGACAAGGGGCAGGGAGTCCTGCCCCTCGGCGGGCACGACGGACAGGGAAGCGAGAGCGAGAGCGGCGGCGACGAACGCTTGGGCGTGACGGATCAGCGGTCGCCGCTCACGAGCCGACTGGGAGAAGGGACCGATCCCTCGGGAGCCCGCCAGGGCAACTTGCGCTGGAGCTTGCTCCAGAACACCAACGCACGCTCCGGCAAACCGAACTGATCATTGGCGGCGCTCTCAAGACTCGCGGTATCGCGTCGGCCCGCTTCCCGCATGACCCGGCGCCGCATTTCCTTGGCGGTCTTGAGCGGACGCTCACCCGAAGGATCCAGGTGTCGCGCCGATGCCGCCGACTCGGCCAACAGCTCCATCACGAAGTCGAACGAGAGGCCAAGGTGGCGCTCGACATCGTCGTCGCTCAGCTGCCAGCGGCCGTACTCGCGAGCCACCTGGCTGGCACGCTGCCAGCTCGTGGTCTCGGTCAAGTGCACCATGCCGCGAAAGAGTCGCCGGTTGGTGCGCACGCTGAAGATCGTCGGGGCGATGATGCGGTCGAGGTGGGCATCGGCGGGAGCATGGTCGCGCTGGATCACGTCCTTGGCCGCCTTGGCGTAGGCATCCCCCAGATGGGCCTCGACCCGGGTCTCCCAGTAGGCGTGCCCCACGGCCGCTGTGCTGCTGGTGAGCATCAGCTGGCGGGGGACGAAGTAGTTGTGCGCGATGGTGTCGGCGGCAAGGTGACTCAGATACCCCAGCCCGAAGGCGCGCAGGGCGTCGGTAGCGGCAAGATCGTGGATCTCCTGGCCGACGTGCCAATAGTGACAATGGCGGCCCAACGGCGCGTAATGCTTCGCCATAGACGAATCGGCCGCGATGTTCCCATAGAGAAAGTCAAACGGAAAGGCGCGCAGCAGGTCGGCAACTGCTGGCGGCAGAAATGACAGGTTGGCGAGAACCGACTCGCCCAGGTAGATGTGGGTGCCGGGCGTCCAGGCATGGGCCTGATGCGGAACCAGCAGGAGAATCAGCCCCACGCCCACGACTGCGAGCGCAAGGCGGGGGAAGGTCATCAGCGGCTCGGCACCAGCAGTCGGCGGACGCGACCAATCATTCCGTTGCCGCGCCGGACGGAACGGAGCGCGGCGGCGACATCCAGCGCCGTGCCTTCCACTTCGTCGTGCACGACATCGTAGAGCGTCTCCAGCTCCTCCAGCTTCGTCTCGACCCGGTCCGCCGCGCGCACCAGCTTCCTCCGGAGCCGCCGGCCGGTCTGGGCGAAGGCGCCGGTCTCCTGCCGGACCACCACCATCACATCCTGTCCCTGTTCGGTCAGACGACGGACCGCCTTGAGGGTGCGGGCGATATCATCCTGAAGCCCGTCGACGAGCGTGCCGACCTTCTTCACCTGGCCCGTCAACTTGAGGGCGGCAATCGCCAGGGCCAGGGCGATGCCGAGGAACGACAGCGCCATGACCGCCAGGGATATCGCCATGGTCGGCCCCACCCATTCCGGGGATGCGCTGACTTGCACGAGTGCGAGTGCCATCATACGGTAACCTCCTCCGCGCCTGCTCGAAACGCCAGGGACCGGGTGCGCTGACCGCCCACCCTGGCTAATACAAAGCGGTCGCGGCAGCACCGCAACCCCCTCGGTTCCGCTTGACGCGATTGATTGGCCAGCGCAGCTTTGGCCATGCCTCCTCGTTTTCAGGTGCAGGGCGGCCGTCCCCTGCGTGGAACTGTACGGCCCGCCGGCAACAAGAACGCCGCACTGCCCATCCTCGCCGCCACGCTGTTGGCCGACGGTCCGGTCGATCTCGACAACATTCCGCGCATTCGCGACGTCGAAACCATGTTGGCGTTGCTGGTCGACCTGGGTGCGACGGCGGAGTGGACCGGCGCCAACGCCCTTCGCGTCGATACCCGAAGCGTGAAGCCCAAGCCGCTCGACCCGGGCCTCTGCTCCAAGATTCGGGCGTCGATTCTGCTCGCCGGCCCATTGCTGGCCCGGTTCGGCAGTGTGACGCTGCCGCCTCCCGGTGGCGACGTGATCGGACGTCGGCGGGTTGATACCCATTTCCTGGCTCTCGAGCACCTGGGTGCCTCGGTGATGGTTGGTGATCGTTACGAGCTCGAGGGCAAGGAGCTCAAGGGGGACGACATCTTCCTCGACGAGCCCAGCGTCACCGGAACCGAGAACGCGCTGATGGCGTCCGTTATGGCCAAGGGCCGCACGGTGCTCCGCAACGCCGCGTGCGAGCCTCACGTCCAGGATCTGGCCCGGTGTCTGGTGGCCATGGGTGCGGAGATCGCCGGAATCGGGTCGAACATCTACACCATCGAAGGCGGACGCCCCCTCGTGGGTACCTCCTACACCATAGGACCGGACCACATCGAGATCGGGAGCTTCATCGGCCTGGCGGCGGTCACCAATGGCGATGTCACGATCGAGCCGGTGCGTACGGAAGACCTCCGTAGCATCCTCCTTGGGTTCGAGCGGCTCGGCATTCGTCCCCGCATCGAGGGAACCAAGCTCAGCGTCAGTGCGGGTCAGGAACGGCGGGTCCGCCCGGACCTCGGCGGCCATGTTCCCAAGCTGGAGGACGGACCCTGGCCTGCGTTCCCCGCAGACGTCATGTCCACCACGATCGTGACCGCGACGCAGTGCTCCGGCATGCTCCTCGTATTCGAGAAGATGTTTGAGTCCCGGCTTTTCTTCGTGGACAAGCTGATCGGGATGGGCGCCCGCATCGTGCTCTGCGATCCCCACCGGGCGGTGATCTCGGGGCCCTCGCCTCTCAAAGGCGGTATTGTCGAATCGCCCGACATTCGAGCCGGCATGGCAATGGTCCTTGCGGCGCTTGCCGCAGAAGGGCCGAGCACGATTCACAACGTGGGCCAGATCGAGCGCGGGTACGAGCGGATCGATGAACGGCTGCGGGCGCTGGGGGCGGAGATCGAGCGGGTGGATGGGTAGAAGCGGGGAAGCTAAGGGTGTACCGAAGGGCGCACTGCGTGCGCCC
>JAXDMF010000048.1:0-16845 GCA_034666205.1 Gemmatimonadales bacterium | reverse complement strand
CGTCTGTCGGGCCACTCGGGTCTCGAATGGCTGGCCCCGGTTGGGCGTCTTGCCTGGCCGTGGTACGTCCCCCTCGGGACCCTGCTGGCGGTCTGCGCCGGCATGACGCTGAGCTATCTTCCCCACGGCACAGCAAAGACGGAGCCCGTAGCCCACAGCCCATAGCCTCTCTGAGCAACGACATGCCGAAAGTTCTAATAGGAGCCGACGTAGGTGGGACCAAGACCGCCGTTGCCGTGTCCCGGGACGGGAAAATCGTCGGGCGGGCCGACGGTCCCGGGGCCGCGGTGCGTCCGGGGCGGGCCCTCGCCTCGTCGAGCACGATTGCGGAGGTCGTTCGCCAGGCACTCTCGGCCGCGGGACTCTTACTCGGGGACGTGCTGGTCGTCGGCGCTGCTGGAGTAGGCCGGGAGCCGGAGCGCGAGGAGCTTCGCAAGGCGCTTCGGGGCGAGAACGTAGCATCGAGCGTGGTGGTGACCACGGATATCGAAATCGCTCTGACCGCGGCGTTCGCCGATGGGCCGGGGATCGTGGTGAGCGCGGGTACCGGAAGCGTCGCCGTTGGACGGGACCGGACTGGGAAGCGGCACCGAATCGGAGGGTACGGCTGGCAGATGGGCGACGAGGGAAGTGGCTACGCGATCGGACGCGCCTCGCTCGGCGCGGTGAGCCGGGCGGTCGATGATAGGAGTCCCAAGACCGCGTTGAGCGACCGGCTCTTGAAGGCCACTCGGAGCGACGACTACGATGACCTGGTTCGCTGGGCCGCGGGTGCCTCGCCGGCCGAAGTCGCCGCGCTTGCGCCCCACGTGTTGGCAGTAGCCGCCGCCGGCGACCCACTGGCACAAGGCATTGCTGACTACGCGGCGCGGGAGCTCTCCCAGCTGGCCATCTGTCTGGTCCCGAAGATGGACATCACTCCGCCGATTCCTGTCGCCGTCACCGGCGGGCTCCTCGGCGCAGACCAGCCGCTCCGTAAGACCCTTCTCGCCAAGCTGGCCGAAGAGCCGCTCTTCCAACCAACGGACACTCCGGTCGACGCGGTCGCCGGCGCGCTCCGCCTGGCAGACTCCGGCGGCCCGTAGTTCAGCGCTCCCCCCGCGCCGCCCGCTGCCCCAGCCTGCTGTGCCGCATCCCGTAGAACAGGTAGACGAAGAGACCGATCACCAGCCAGATCCCGAACCGGATCCAGGTAAGCTTGGGGAGCTGGAGCATGAGATAGAGGCAGGTGACGATCGAGATGATCGGGGTGAAGGGTACCAGTGGAGCCCGGAACGGACGAGGCCGGTCAGGCTCGAGCCGCCGCAGGACGATGACGCCCGCCGATACCAGCACGAAGGCAAACAGGGTACCAATATTGGTGAGATCCACCACCTCCGCGATGTTGGCGAAGGCGGCAAACGTCGCCACGAAGAGACCGGTGATGATCGTACCGATATAGGGAGTTTTGAAGCGCGGGTGGACCCGAGCCAGGAACGGCGGCAGCAGCCCGTCTCGCGACATCGACATGAAGATCCTGGGCTGACCCAGCTGGAAGACCAGCAACACGCTGCTCATGGCGATCACCGCGCCGAGTGAGACGATCAATCGGGAGATCGACAGCAGCTTGGGTGACCCGTCGGCGAGCGCCAGCGCGGTGATCATCGGTTCCGGCGTGCCGAGCTGGTTCCACGGCGCCATACCTGTCATCACCAAAGCCAGAACGATGTAGAGCACGGTGCAGACGATCAGGCTCATGATAATGCCGAACGGCATATCCTTGCCGGGGTCCTTGGCCTCCTCCGCAGCGGTGGAGGTGGCGTCGAATCCTATGTAGCTGAAGAAGATGATCGCCGCGCCGGCGCTGATCCCCTTCCACCCATTGGGGGCAAACCCGCCGAGCGCGGGATTGTTCCAGTGCTCCGGCTTGATCAGCGTCCCGCCCACGGCGCAGAAGAAGAGGATCACGGCGATCTTGAGCAGCACCATGGCATTGTTCGAGTTGGCCGACTCCCGGATGCCGATCACCAGGACAACCGTAATCAGCGCCACAATGAGGAAGGCCGGCAGATTAGCAATGACGGGAAATCCAAACAGGTGCGGCGCGTTCGAGAGCGCGGATGCGAGGTACTGAGCCGACGGGTTGGCCGACCCGGCGGCCACCGCCTCGGCGGCCTGGTGCGCGGACCGGAAGTCCGTCGCCAGCCAGGCCGGAAGTGAGACGCCAAAATGGGAAAGAAGCTCGCGGAAGTAGCCGGCCCAGCCGATCGCGACACCGATGTTGCCCACCGCGTATTCGATGATCAGATCCCAGCCGATGATCCACGCCACCAGCTCACCGAGCGAGGCATATGCGTAGGTGTATGCGGAGCCCGAGATCGGAACCATGGCGGCGAATTCGGCGTAGCAGAGCGCCGCAAAGCCACAGGTGAGCGCGGTCAGGAGAAAGGAGATGACGATGGCAGGTCCGGCCCCGGGCCGGAGCGCGTCTCCCACGATGGCCGTGCCGGTGGTGGCGAAGATCCCGGCGCCGATCGTGGCGCCCACCCCGAGGGCGGTCAGGTGCCACTTGTTGAGCGAGCGTCGCAGGCCGCCGCGCTCCAGGATGTCATCTTCACAATCCTGGATGGATTTCCGGAGCAAAAGCCGGCTCATAGTTCCTCGAAAGCGTGGAGTCCACCCTGCCCTCGCGCTGTCAGGACGAGGAGAGTGGGATGGAAGTGGCAGCCGTTACGAGCTGCTCTTTCCCGGAAGGGTGAATGAAATCTTGGTTGTTCCAGCTACCCAGGTACCGTCGGGCGCGCGCGCGGGCGTAAAGCGGAATGCGCGCATTACTTCGTCGAACTTCTTGGCGTAGTCACGGTCCTTGATTTCCGGAACGACCTGATAGCGTTCGACGCGGCCGTCCACTCGGACCCAGAACGTCACGCTAAGGGAGACGCCGCGCAGCTCCTTCGGCGGATTGTCGAAGGGGAACGCCATGTCGCGCGGCTCGGGCGGCCGAGCCCGGCCTCCACCAGAACCCGAATCGGCACCGCTGCCCTGGCCCTGCCCCGCACCCCCCGCTCCTCCGCTCGGTGGCCCGCCGCCATTGCCCGGTGCGCTCGATCCCACTGTTGATGCACCCGGCTGGACCGGACCCGTGTCGACCACATCTGCTGCGGGTGCTGCCGCTGGCGCCGGATCGGCTTCCGCCACCGCCACCACCTTCGGAGGGCGCACCGCTGGGGCCTTGGCGACCGTCGGCACCGGCTCCGGGAGCGAAGGCAGGGTAATATACGCCACCCGATTACCCCCGCCACCGCTGCGCGAGCCGCCGCCGCCACGGAGTGCGGCATCGCCGGGTGCAAGCGTGCGGCTCCACAACTGCTCACCGTGACTCACCAGCAGGGCAAGAAGCAGGAGGTGAACCGCGATCGATGCGGCCAGGCCCGCATACCGGCTCGGAGAGTTTGGAAGGCGAAGGTTGGGTACGACAGGCGCTCGCGTAGATGCCTCGTGGCGGGAAGGGCGGTCTTTCCCGTCTGTTGATCTAACATAATAAAAGGACGGCATTGCCGACCCCGAACGCACGCGCGGGGACCCGAAGGTCCCCGCGGGTGAAACTGTACGGGCGCACCGGGGCGCGCCCCTACTTACTTGGTAGCTGGTGGCTTGTCCGCTTCCCGGGGGGTGAACCCGATGATCTGTACTCCGGCGCCCCGAGCAACGTCCATCGCCTCGATCACGTCCTGGTAGATCCGGTTGGCTCCGGTCTTGATGAAGAGCAGCTTGGCCGGACGCTGGTCATAAATGGCGTGCATCTGGGTATCCAACTGATCCTTGGGGACCGGCTGGCCATTGATGGCGTATCCACCATCGTCGAACAACTCCAGGACGATCTGGCTCGGTGGGGTCTTGTTGGTGGTCGGCGTATCCGGCGGCGGCACCTGCACGTCGAGCGCCATCCGCGAGAGCGGCTGCGTGATCATGAAGATGATCAGCAGCACCAGGAGCACGTCGATCATGGGTGTGACATTGATGTCCGACTGCAACGCGCCCGATGCCCCAGTAGTCATCGCCATGTCACTTCTTCTCCTTCTTCTTCTCGTCGGTGCCGAAGACCACGCTCTTGTTGGGCTCGGTGATGGCCGCCATCACCCGCACACCGGCCCGCCGCGCCGTCTCGAGCGCTTCCTGTACCTTGGCGTACTTGAGCTGATTGTCCGCCTTGAAGTAGAGGATCTTGTCCTCGGTCCGGGCGGCGAAGATCCCCCGGAGTTGATCCTCCAGCGCGCCGTTCGCGATGGGACGCTGGTTGAGGAAGTAGCGCCCCCCCTGATCGATACCGAGCACCACTTCGTTCTCCCCTTCAGGGCGAGGATCCAGATTCTTGCCCTTGGGCAGAGTCGCCTTGAAGCCGGCGGCGATGAGCGGCGTCACGATCATGAAGATGATCAGCAGCACCAGCATGACGTCGATCATCGGCGTCACGTTGATGTCCGCCTTGACAGCCGATGGGCCGGCGCTACCCGTGGATATGGCCACTGCCGGTCACCGCTTTCTGGGCCTGGAATTCCTTGGTGAAGATCGAACGCCCGAACTCGCTCCCCACGCTCTTGATGAGATAGTCGATCAGCTCCTTGGAGCCGTAGGTCATCTCAACGGTCAGATTCTCGATCTTGGTGGTGAAATAGTTGTACGACCACACCGCCGGGATCGCGACCATGAGGCCGAAGGCCGTGGTGATGAGGGCCTCGGCGATACCGGCCGAGATGCCCGCCAGGCCGCCGGATGCGCCTTGCTGGGCCATACCCACGAACGCGTTCACGATACCCATGGTGGTGCCGAGCAGTCCGACGAACGGCGCGGTAGAACCGACGGTGCCCAGCACGCCCAGCCCGCGCTTGAACTCGGAGAGCACGATGAGCATCTGGCGCTCGACTGCCCGCTCGGCCGAGTTAATGTCCGCCGCGGTGATCGTCGCCCGGTCGCGGAGCAACGGCTTCACCTCGGCCAGCGCTTCACCCACCACGCGGGCGAGATGGCTGGTCTTGTTCTTCTCGGCCAGTGCGATGGCCTGGTCCAGGTTTTCCTCCTGAATGGCGCGAGAGAACTGCGGGGCGAACTTCCGCGTCGCCCGCTCGCTCTTCTTGAGCTGGACCAGCTTGGTGATGACGATGGTGAGCGAGTAGATGGACATGATCGCCATGATGACCACGATGCCCTTGGCGAACGCGCCCATCTGGGCCCACAGGTGAAGAAGATCAACGCTCATGTTGTCATGCCTCCAGGGGGACTATTGACCGACTTTGAATGAAATGCGCTGCTGCACCAGTTGCCGCACCGCCCTGCCCTTGGATTTGGCCGGCTTGAATACGCCCTTGCGGAGGGCCTCCTTGGCCGGTTCCACAAAAGCCGGGTGAGTGGACTTCATCACCTTGAACGAATTCGGCTCCGTGTGACCGGTGGTGTCCACCACATACTGGAGATCGACCGAGCCCGTAATCCCGGCGCTTTGCAGCACCGGCGGATACCGCGGGGTCGGGATCGAGATCGGCACCACCGGATCATCCACCTGAGCTTCGAGGAACACGTCGCCCGAGACCGGTCCGGTCCCACCCGCCACGCCGGTTCCGACGCCTCCCTCAACGCCCTTCCCGGTGAAGTCCCGGGGATCGAACGGCTTCTCATTGAGATCGATCGGTGGAATGTCCTTGGGGATGTCGGTCGGCGCCACGACGGTCTGGAACCCCTTGGGTGGGGGATTCGCGGCGACAATGACATCGGGTGGGAGTTGCTCCGGTGGTGGCTTCGGGGGCTCGGGCGGCTTGAGGAAGACCATCGTAGTATCGACCGGACGGTTCTTGATGGTCTCCGCGACGCCCTGGGTGGCCTTGACCGCGCCCACGATGATGAGGCCGTGAAGCGCCAGCGACAAAATCGTCTGCCCCAGCGTACGCTGGTTCTTCTGCTTCGATTCGATCAGGTTCTCGAACACGCAACTACCTCCAGGGGGAGGGTGATCGTGTCCCGAAAGTAAGGCAGGCCGGATACATTGCGTTTGCCGCTAGATGACAATTCGATTACATCCGGATTAGCGGTTCCGAAATCGAATTGTTCGATGCACCCGCAGCGCCGCCAGCCGGCCGGGCTGTGCCAGTTTGAGACCGGCGTCGAGCACAGCCCTCAATAGACGACATCGCGAACGCGGGGTCTGTGCGCGCGATCACCCAAGCCGAGCCGATCGGCCCCGCCCCGTGTCGTCGATAACGTACTCCAGCTTTACCTCGCCGGTAATACCCGCCCCAAGAACCGGTTGCGGCGCATGAGTCTAGGAGACCTCCACTCGCGCCTTCGGCAGCCGGATGATGAACATCGTCCCCCGGCCCGGCCGGCTCTGCACCGTGATCGCCCCGCCGTGTGCCTCTACGATCCACTTGGCGATGGCCAGGCCCAGGCCGACACCGGGCCGGTCGCCAGTCCGCGAGCGCGCCGGATCGGCCCGCCAGAACCGCTCGAAGATGTGGGGCAGGTCGCCCGCGGCGATGCCTATCCCGGTGTCCCGCACCGTGAAGGTGACCGCGTCCTCATTCTCCTCCAGGGCGAGCGTGAGAGATCCTCCTCGAGGGGTGTACTTGATCGCGTTGGTCACGAGGTTGAGCAGCATCTCCCGGATCCGATGCCGGTCCACCGCCAGACGCACCGGAGTCTCCGGCATCGTGTGCACCGCAGTCACGCCCGCTTCCTCGCCCAGGATCCCGGCGGTCTCGGCCACATCGGCCACCACCTCGCGCAGGTCGCACTCCTCCACCGCCAAGGGCGCCCGTCCTTCATCCGCTCGCGCCAGTGTGAGCAGGTTCTCCACCATCTCGGTCATCTGATTGATCTGGGCCAGCGTCTCGTCCAGTGACTGGAGGATCTCCGAGGGAGTACCGGGATGCACCAGGGCGCGCTCCACGCCGGCTCGCAGCACCATCAGCGGCGTCTTGAGCTCGTGACTCGCATCGGCGGTGAACCGGCGCAGGCTGGCAAAGCTCTGCTCCAGCCGGGCCAGCATGCCATTTACCGTCAGGGCCAGGCGAGCCATTTCGTCGCCCGAGAGGGGCACCGCCAACCGACGGTGGAGACTGCGTCCGTCGGAGATCGCGTCGACCTCGTCCATAATCCCCTCGACCGGCCGCATGCTGCTGCCGGCGAGCCAATAGCCGACCAACCCGGCGCTCACCAGGATCACCGGGGCAATGAGCAGCATGGAGCGCAGCAGATCGGTCGGACCGAACGAGGCCTGCCTGGTGGGTATGGCCACCAGCAAACCACCAATGCCGGGGCCGGCATCATCGACCGGAACCACGAGGTAACGCACCTTGCCGTTTGGAGGTCCCAGGTCGAGTACTCCCCCGTGCCGGGCAAGCGGCAGCGTGTCGAGCGAAGCGGTGAGTCGCTGGAGTGTTTCGGCGTTGAGGGAGCGGGTGACGTCGGAGAGCGCCAGGACCTGGCCGGCGGTGTCGGCGACGACGAGGTAGTCGCGGGCCGGTTCCAGGTACGCGCTGATGGCGGGGTCGAGCGACAGTCTCAGGCCGGAGTTGGTCACGATCCGGCCGAGCACCTTGTAGGACTGGGTCAGCCAGCGATGGGCGAGATCGGACTCCAGGCTCAGGCGTTGGTCCAGCTCTCGGACGCTGGCCTGACGACGCTCGATGTACAGCGCGGTGCCGAAGGCAAGCACCGTCACCGCGAGGGCCACCGTATACCACAGGGTGAGCCGGCGGCGAATGGTGGTCATCTCATGCCTTTACCACGTACCCGACGCCACGCACCGTGTGTACCAGCTTCTGGATCTGCCCCGAATCGACCTTCTTGCGCAGCCGATTGATCACCACATCCACGATGTTGGTTCCGGGATCGAAGTGGTAATCCCAGGCATACTCGGTGATCAACGTGCGGGACATGACCCGGCCGGCGTGCCGCATGAGGTATTCGAGGACGGTGTACTCCTTGGGAGTGAGCTCGATCCGCTCGCCCGCGCGGCGGACCTCGCGGGTGGCCATATCGAGCTCGAGGTCGCCTACCCGGAGCAGCGGTGTGCGAATCTCCTTGGGGCGCCGGCCCAGCGCCTCCACCCGGGCCAACAGCTCCTCGAACGCAAACGGCTTGGTCACGTAGTCGTCGGCGCCGGAGCGGAGGGCCTGCACCTTGAAGTCCACCGCATCCTGGGCAGTGAGAACCAGCACGGGTGTGGTGTTGCCCCGGTCCCGGAGAGTGCGCAGGACCTCCAGCCCGTTCATCTCGGGCAGACGCAGATCCAGGACAATCAGGTCGTACCGTCCGCCGGATGCGAGCCGGAGCCCCTCCATGCCGTCGTCCACCAGGTCGGCGTGGTACCGCTGCTCCTCGAGGCCCCGCTTCACATACTGGCCGACGGTGCGGTCGTCTTCGACGACGAGAATCTTCATGGGCTTGATCTATGCGCCGGCAGGTAGATCCGGAAGATTGAACCCCGGCCCGGTTGGCTATCCACCTCGATCCGGCCTCGGTGCTCCTCGACGATGCCGTAGCAGATGGACAGCCCCAGGCCGGTACCGCGCCCCGGCGGCTTGGTGGTGTAAAACGGCTCGAAGATCTTGGACTGCTCCGCCCGAGGAATGCCGATCCCGTCGTCTTCGATCTCCAGGACGACCTCGTCGGAGTGGTGGAGGCTCCGCCCGGTGCGCACGGTGAGCCTCCCCCGGTCGTCCATGGCGTCCACCGCATTGAGCATCAGAGCCATGAGCACCTGGGTGAGCTGTTCCGTGTTGCCCGTCGTGGTCGGAAGCGCAGGGTCCAGCTCGCGCGTCACGGTCAGCCGCTTGAAGCGCTGGTGGTGCTTC
Organism: Gemmatimonadales bacterium; assembly: GCA_034666205.1. Classification (GTDB taxonomy): domain Bacteria; phylum Gemmatimonadota; class Gemmatimonadetes; order Gemmatimonadales; family GWC2-71-9; genus CAVVWJ01. Next base: position 8,017 of record JAXDMF010000048.1, on the reverse strand, counting down.
AACAGAAACAGGGTCTCGTCCACCAGGGCGTTCAATACCACCGGAGCCTTGGTCTTGCCCTTGGGCCGGCTGAAGTCGAGCAGGCCATCGACGATGCGGGTACAGCGGTCCACTTCCTTGTCGATGATCTCGAGGTACTCCTCGACGGCGGCCTTTTCCCGCTGGTCGAGGTCCTCCAGGCGGCCGCTGATGGCCGCGACGCAGGCGCTGATGGTGGCGAGCGGGTTGTTGATCTCGTGCATGACGCCCGCCGCCAGCTGGCCGATCGCCGCGAGCTTCTCGCTCTGCATGATCTGGCCCTGGGTCCGGCGCGACTCGGTGACGTCTTCACCAATGGTGATCACGTGACTGATCACATCGCCATCGAGCCGCATGGGAATCTTGCTTAACCGGAAGGAGCGCACCTCGCCACCGAGAGTGACCTCGAGCTCGGCCTGTTGGATTTCGCCGGTCTGGAACACCCGGTCGAAGTCGGCACGGAGCTCATCGGCCGGCTGGCGGGTGAGGACCTCGAACACCGGGCGGCCCACCACCTCGTCCCGGCGGAGGCCGGGCGTGCCGATCTCGCGCTGGCGATTCCAGATCTGGATCCGGTAATCCCGGTCCACGACGTAGAGCCCGACCGGCAGGCTGTCGATGATGAGGCTGGTGAAACGGCGCTGCTCGTCGATCTCGCGAGACTGCGCCGCGACCTCGACCGCGAAGTCCGCCGACAGCGCCAGGGAGGCGAGGAAGGTCGCGAGGAGGTCGGCCACGACCACCAGGACATCGCGGGCCTCGGCATCCGGCTCGGGCCGCACCTCGAGCAGCCCGATGCACGCCTCGTCGTGCTCGAGCGGAAGGCGAGCGCCGGGACCGCCATCGGGTATGGCCTGAAGCGAGTCAGCCAGAAGGGGCGGGCCAGAGGCCGGAGGGGAGGACACCACGCGAAAGCAGCTGGTCTCGGCGTCGCGGAACCAGATGCCGACACCTTCGACCGGCAACCCGGTTCGCAGCGACTCGGCAACCGCCACTAAGGTCTCGTCGGCCTCGAGCCCGTCGTTCAGCAGCCTGGCGACGGCGCCCACCAGCGTCAGTCCCGGATGCGACGTCAGCGCGCGCTCCCTTGCGGCGCGGACACCGCGGCCACGCTCAGAATGCGCCAGTCCCCGTCAATCCGGCGAAGCACCAGGTGCTCGATCCAGTCCCGTTCGATGGAGGTAGATCCAGAGGGGGTACGCCGGCTGGTGACCACCCATGCGGCGGCCAGGTCGCCTTCCTGCCGCAAATCGGTGCGGAGGACCCGGACATCGAAGTTCCGCGGCTCCGCACCCTGGAGCCAACGCTCCAGCACGCGGAGCGCCACATCGATGGACACCGCCTGATGGTAACTGCTCGGTGCCCCGGGGCCGAGTGGTCCGGCATACGTGCCGTCCTGCCAGAAGAGCGACCGCACCCCGGTCCAGTCGCGCGTCGAGAGGCTCCGCGCGTAGTGGCTGATGAGATGCTGGATCCTGTCTTCATCCCGGCGGGTACCCGTCGGGGTGCGGTCTTCGATCTGGCACGCCCCGACGACGAGGACGCCAACGCAGAGCGCCCCCAGGCGCAGACGGCTCATGCGGATCGCCGGTGCGCCTCCAGCTGTGCCAGCAGCTCCTGGTTCTCCCGCCGGGTGCTTGGAGTGTCCTCCGAGAACGCCCAGCGGACGATGCCCTCGGGGTCGATCAGCACGTAAGCGCGATTGGAAAAGAACTTGTCCTCCAGCAGCGTCCCGTAACGGCGGCTCACCTCGCGCTTGAAGTCGCTCAGCAGGTCGACCGAGATGCGCTCCTTGGCCTTGAACTCCCGGAGCGTGGGAATGGAGTCTACGCTGATCGGCAGGACCTCGGTATTGGCGTCGCGAAAACGGCCGTAGTCCTCGCTGAACGAGCACATCTCCTGGGTACACACCTTGGTGAAGGCCAGGGGAAAGAACGCCAGGAGGACGTTCCTTCCCCGGAGCTTCGACAGGGTGACATCGGTGCCCGACGTCGAAGGAAGCGTGAAATCGGGGGCAGGCGCCCCCGGGCGTGGGAGAGAAGCCAGGCCCGGCTCGCTCACCGCATTGCCTTCTCGAGCCCTTTGGCCTTCTCGAACCGCTTGGTGATGACCGTCCAGTTGACGGCGTTCCACCATGCGGTCACGTAGTCGGGGCGGCGGTTCTGGTACTTCAGATAGTACGCGTGCTCCCACACGTCACACCCGAGCACCGGCGTCTTTCCCTCCATGATCGGGGTGTCCTGGTTCGGGCTGCTTTCGATGACCAGCTTCCCGCTGCGGTCTACCGTGAGCCAACCCCAGCCGCTCCCGAACCGCTCCACGCACGCCTTGGCAAACTGCTCCTTGAACGTGGCCACGCTTCCGAAGGCATCCTTGATGGCCTCGGCCAGCGCGCCGCCCGGCTCCTTGGCGCCCCCGGGCGCCATCATCTCCCAGAAAATCGTGTGGTTGGCATGCCCGCCGCCGTTGTTGCGGACCTTGGTCCGTATACCTTCCGGGACCTGGTTCAGATTGGCGAGCAGCTCATCGATCGATTTCTTCTGCAGGTCCGGATGGGGCTCCAACGCCGCGTTGAGGTTGTTGACGTAGGCGGCGTGGTGCTTGTCATGGTGAATCCGCATAGTCTGCTCATCGATATGCGGTTCGAGCGCCTTATAGTCGTAGGGTAGAGGGGGAAGGGTGAACGGCATGACCGACTCCTCGCGCTGAAGATGCGTCGATAACTTTCCTGGCTTCAGCGGCGAAATATCATTGCGTGCAACAGAGGGGTCAACGACAATGGCTGCCGGCGGTCTCCAGCATTCGTCGGTCCGGCCGGTGGGGCCGGTCTATCTCATCGAGCTTTTCCCTGGCTTGCACCAGGAGCTGATGAGGCTGTTAGGCGGGCTCGATGAGGCGGACTGGTCCAGACCTACAGCATGCGCGCTGTGGTCGGTGAAGGACATCGTGGCGCATCTCCTCGATACCGGCCTCAGGCGGCTCTCCTCCGGCCGCGATGGCTTCATCCCCGCACCTGAACGCGGCATCGCGAGCTACACCGACCTGGTCGCCCACCTCAATCGGCTCAACGCGGAGTGGGTGGGCGCGACCCGGCGACTCAGTCCCTCGGTTCTGCTGGCACTGATGGATGTCATGGCTCCCCAGGTCCACCGGTTCTTCGGCTCGCTCGATCCGCATGCCCGAGCCCAATTCGGGGTGGCCTGGGCCGGCGAAGAGTCCTCGCCGGTCTGGTTCGATATCGGACGCGAGTACACCGAGCGCTGGCTCCACCAGCAGCAGATCCGTGAGGCCGTCGGCGCGCCGGGGCTGCTCGGGCGTGAGTGGTTTTACCCCGCGCTGGACATCTTCATGCGTGCCCTGCCCCACACCTATCACGCGGTACCCGCGGCGCCGGGGCAGAGCATACACTTCGCCATCCGGGGAGAGGCCGGTGGGGATTGGACCCTCCGCCGCCAGGCGCAGGGCTGGAGCCTCTTCACCGGGCGAGATGATGACCCCGCTGCTCGGGTGAGCCTGGACCAGGAGAACGCCTGGAGGCTCTTCTCCAAGGGGCTGTCTCCGGAGGCGGCCCGGCAAAGCGTCAGGATCGAGGGCGACCCGGGGCTGGGCGAGCCGGTTTTCGGTGCCTTGGCCGTGATGGCCTAGACACTGCCAAGTGTAGCAGGTTGTGGATCGTATTTTGCACCGTGGTCGTGCTCGAGTGCAGCAGAATCTCCCCCGGTGTGCTGTGTCTCAGTCGGACAAATCGGGATCTTCGTACAGGGACGGCCAAACCGTTCGCCCTGAGGGACTTCGGGTGAAACGCAACCGTCGCGGATATCTGCAAGGCCCTGAACGACATCCACTCGCCCCACGCACCCCAGCAGAAGGGACAACCGCCCGTGACTGTAGCCATCGACATCAACCCTTCGGCGGCGGCCGAGGCCTATTTGAGCGAGGCGAGGGCTAAGCGTGGCCAGCTCACCAAGCGGAAATCCTGGCGGCCGGCAAGAGAGCTTGCAGTAGACCTCGGTACCGCCAACACCCTCGTTTACGTGAAGGGCGAAGGCGTGGTGCTGAATGAGCCGTCAGTGGCAGCCGTGGACCAGGCCACCGGCAAGATTCTGGGCATCGGGCTCGAAGCCAAGCGGATGTTGGGCCGGACCCCGGAAGGTGTCCTGGCCGTCCGACCCATGAAGGACGGGGTCATTGCGGACTTTCACATCGCGGAGAAGATGCTCCGGCATTTTATCCGGCTGGTGATCGATCGAACCTTCCTCCGGGTCAAGCCCACCGTCATTGTCTGCGTCCCGTCCGGCATCACCGAAGTCGAGCGCCGCGCCGTGCGCGACTCGGCGCAGTCTGCCGGCGTCAAGCGGCTGTACATGGTGGCGGAGCCGATGGCCGCGGCCATCGGTGTCGGCCTCCCAGTGGACACGCCGGTCGGAAGCATGGTGATCGACATCGGGGGCGGGACCACGAATATCGCCGTCATCGCCCTCTCCGGCATCGTCTGCGACGCCTCCATTCGGACCGGGGGTGACGAATTGGATCAGGCCATCGTACAGTTCATGCGGAAGACGTACAGCCTCCTCATCGGTGAGCCCACCGCCGAACGCATCAAGATCGGTCTGGGCTCGGCCGTGCAGCTCGAGCGCGAGGGCGAGATGGATGTCAAGGGACGGGATCTGGTCTCCGGCCTGCCCAAAACCATCCGGATCGACTCCCGCGGTGTGCGTGAGGCCATTGAGGAGCCCGTCTCCCATATCGTGAACGCGGTCCGGAGGGCGTTGGAGATGACGCCGCCCGAGTTGGCCAGCGACGTGCTCGAGTATGGCATCATGCTCACCGGTGGCGGTTCGCTGATTCGGGGGCTGGACCAGCGGCTGATGGACGAGACCGGTTTGCCGGTCCGGGTGGATGTAGATCCGCTGACGTCCGTCGTGCGCGGCACCGGTCGCATTCTCGACGAGTTCAGCCGCTATAATACAGTCCTGAGTTCCTGAGCTTTCCCTGGTGCGCGCGAGCGCATCCGGGAGCACCCGTCCCATACACCGGCATTCCCGCCCACGGGCGAGGGTGTCGGTGTGTGGTTTTTGGGGGTACCTCGAGATACCACCCGACGGCTTCAGGCCGATCTGGCATCAGAGACTCTGCGTCTCTATCCTCCGATCGGTCGGATCGGCCGGCGCCCGGTCCGGAGTGTGGATCTGGATCCTCCCGTGCTAGGGAAGGACACTGCTGTGTTTCTGAGCCCGTTCGTCACCGGACGCGATCCGCGCTGGTTTTCAGAGCCGGAGTCCTTTCGGCCCGAACACTGGAACGAGCCTGCGTCGGAGAGCACTTCGCGACAATGGTGTTGACGCTCAAGCCGGGAGGCGCGGTCCGGATGATCGTGGAGGCTGCGGCTCCCCCCGAATCGCCAGCATGACAACGCCACACGCGGGGGACGCGGCGCCCTGGGTGGAGCGACTGGCGCGGATCGGGTACGCCGCCAAGGCGGTCCTGTACATCACGGTGGGACTGCTTGCGGCACAGGCGGGGCTCGGGCGAGGCGGGCGGACGGTCGATACCCAGGGAGCGCTCCGGGTTGTTCACCACGCAACCTTCGGCCGGGTGGCACTCATCGTCGTGGCAGCCGGGCTGCTCGGGTACGCGATCTGGCGCATCGTCGAGGGGGTGGTGGATCCCGACCGCCGCGGTACCGATCTCAAGGGCCTGGCACTCCGGACCAGCTTCGTGGGCCGGGGTGTGCTGCACGGCGCCCTCGGCATAACCGCGCTCCGCCTCGCCGCCCGGGAGCGGCCCGGGCCGCACCGTGATCAAACAAGACACTGGACCGAGGTCGCCTTTGGGTTGCCCGCCGGCGACCTTCTGGTATGGCTCGCTGCCCTCGCAATCGCTGGGTATGGTTTCTACCAGCTCTATCGGGCGTACGCCTCGAAGCTGAGTCGGCAGCTGACTCTGGATGAGCTGGGTACCGGCACCACCCGCTGGGTAGTCGGCGTAAGCCGTTTCGGCATCGCGGCCCGGGGCGTTGTCTTCTGCCTCATTGGATTTTTGATGGCCCGAGCGGCTGCCCGACACGATGCGGCCCAGGCCGGAGGGCTTCGGAAGTCTATGGACCTTCTCGCCGGAATCGGGCGGTGGCCGTTCGTGGTGGTCGCGCTAGGATTGGTGGCGTACGGAGTGTACGAGCTGGTGAACGCGCGATATCGGCGAATCAGAGTGGGATGAGGACGTTCTCCCAGGAAGTGCCTTGAACCCAGGAGGAGCACAATGACCGCGAAGCCCAGGTCGGAGGGACAATCCAAGCGCCAGCACCCCGAGTCGCTCCGGCTCCGCTCGATCTCGCCGTCGTTCACTGTCAACGACATCGAACGCAGCGTGGCCTGGTACCGCGACGGACTCGGGTTCTTCGTGTCCGAACGTTGGGAGGAAGGCGGCCGGCTCCAGGGCGTGATGCTCAAGGCGGGGACGTGTCACCTCGGCCTCTCGCAGGACGACTTCAGCAAAGGCCGCGACCGACCCAAGGGCGTGGGGTTCCGCATATGGGGCGAGACGACGCAGGATATAGACGCGCTCGCCGAACGGCTTCGCGCCTTCGGCGGCACGATCGTGGAGGAGCCGGGCAACCACTGGGACACGTACAGCTTCACGGCGCAGGACCCGGATGGCTTTAGGATCACGATCACCGCAACCCAGGCCTGATACCTCGTGGGTCTCGAGGAGCGCGCAAGGCGTGAACTCGGGCGAGTTATCTCATGATTCGGCACCTGTTGGAAACCTACGGTTATGCTGGGGTCTTCGTGCTAGTCGGGCTCGAGAGTCTCGGCGTACCGCTACCCGGCGAAGCTGCCCTGCTCACCGCAGCGGCGTTTGCCGCGCAAGGGCACCTCTCTATTGTAGGAGTGATCCTTGCGGCCGCGGCTGGTGGCATCGCTGGCGATACCGCGGGATACTGGATCGGCCGGAAGGGCGGACTCGCAGCCGTTCGGCGGTATGGCAAGTTCCTGCACATTCACGACGCGACGCTCGAGCGTGCCCATGAGTTCTTCCAACGGCACGGCGGCAAGACCGTATTCCTCGGCCGATTCGTCTCCCTCCTCCGAATGTGGGCCGCAGTGCTGGCCGGCGTCAGCCGCATGCCCTACGGCAGATTCGCGCTCTACAACGTCGCCGGGGGGCTCTGCTGGGCTAGCCTCTTTGGGAGCCTGGGCTATCTGTTCGGACGTAGCCTGCCACAGCTTCAGAAGGCAGCGGGACAAGCCGGTGCCATGGTTGCCCTCTTGCTCGCGGTCATCCTGGCGCTCCTGTTGCTCGGCCGCTGGTTCCAGACCCACCAGGACGAGATTCTCGCCTGGGCAAGGCGTCAGCTAACGCGAATCAGTACATCTAGGGTGGTGCAGCGCTCCCGGGAACGCCATCCGCGAGCGTGGGTTTTCCTCGCTCAGCGTGTTTCCCGCACGGAGTACCTGGGACTCCATCTCACCCTGGGATTGGTGCTCAGTCTCGGGGCGCTGTGGCTGTTCGCGGGCATCTCCGAGGATGTGATCCACCACGATCCGCTCACCCAATTTGACCTGACGGTGGCGAATGCACTCCACCGCCTTGGCACCCCTGTCTTGATCGAGCTGGCAAAGGCCATCAGCCAGCTCGGCTCTCCCGGTTTCGTCGCTGCCTGGAGCCTCGTGGTTTGTGTCGTGCTCCTGAAGGAACGCCAGCGCGTTTTGCTGATCGGCTGGATTGCAGCCCTTGTCGGCGGTGGTCTCCTCGATCAGGGTCTGAAGCTCGCCTTTCGTCGTCCCCGTCCCACCTGGGAAGCGCCCTACCTTGTGGCTCATGGATGGAGCTTCCCCAGCGGACACGCCATGGGATCGCTCGTCGCATACGGGATGCTGGCCTATGTGCTCGTGCTCCACCTGCGCTCCACGGCTGCGCGCATGGCCGTCATTGCCGGTGCGATCGTGCTTGTCCTCGCCATCGGTTTTACCCGGCTCTTCCTTGGGGTCCACTTTTT
>JAXDMF010000047.1:0-3786 GCA_034666205.1 Gemmatimonadales bacterium | reverse complement strand
TGATGCCCCACCCAGTACCAACCCCCTCCAGCATCTCGTGCACCAGGGCGCGCTCCGAGGCCCGCTCGTAGCCTTCCCGCACGGCCAGCGTGGCTGCGTGCACCGAGGCGAGAGTCGCCTCTTTCGGGTTCAGGCGAGCCGTTCCGATGAGTCGTTCCGCCAAATACGAGTGGAGGAACGGCTCGACCGCCGTCTCTGCTCCAGTCCCGGCCAGGACGATGCCGTGCGCCGGGCGCCGGCGGTCGATGGCGAACAGCTCGCGAGCGATCGCCTCGTAGTGCCGTTGCTTCTCCTCCCGAATGCGGTTGTTGTAGGTGTGCTCGCCCCAACCGCCCGACCCGTCCTGGTCGCCGTGGAACCGTTTTCCCCGGGTGCTGTCGGCGCGGAGCCCGGCCAGTTCCAGAGTGTCGTAGGCGGTCACCTCGAAGAACCGCGCACTCGTCCGATCGAGGACCACCGTGAGCAGGCGGCCGAACTCCTCCTCCACCGACGCCAGCTCCCGGACCAGGGCGCTTCCATTGATGGCAAGTCGGGAGCGATGGACCACGGGTAAGGGGACCGTCTCGAACAGCTCGATTCCTTCGCAGGCGAAGATTGCAAGACCTTGTGTGGATGGAAGATTGCTCGGTGCCCTGAGAAACTGCTGAATCCGGTCGAGGTCGCGCTGGACCTCCTCCGCAGCCGCGCGCTGGAGCCCGAGTCGGGGCAGCGCCTGGACGGCGTCCTTCACCCGGTTCTTGACCTTGATGAGATACTTCCCGCGGCTCCGATCCCTCGGCTCCAGCTTGAGGTAGCAGGTGACTACCCGGTGTTCTCCCGGCTGGACCCGGGTGAGCCGCTCCAGTACTTCGGAGACCAGCGATGGGTCAGAAGAAGACAGGCTCGCGGTAGCTCCCATAAATCTCCTCGAGCACATGCCGGATCTCGTAGAGCGTGCAGTAGGCACGCGCGCAGTCGAGCATGGCTGGTATGATGTTCCGATCGTCCGCGGCGGCCTGCCGAAGCGCCTCGAGTCGTTGGGCCACCAGCGCATCGTCGCGCCGGGCTCGCAACGCGGTGATCCGCGCGCGCTGGGTGCGCTCCGCGGCGTCGCCAACCTTGAGAATCTCGACCGGGGCCTCCGCCTCTTCCACGAAGTCGTTCACGCCCACGATGACCCGGCGGCCTTGCTCCAGCTCGGCCTGGAACCGCATCGATGAATGGGCGATCTGCCGCTGGAACCAGCCCGATTCGATCGCCTTGACCACCCCACCTTGGGCCTCGATCTCGGCGAACAGGCCCTCGGCCTCGCGCTCGAGCCCGTCGGTCAGCGATTCGAGGTAGTACGAGCCGCCGAGCGGATCGGCCACATTGGGGACCCCAGTCTCGTAGGCGATGATCTGCTGAGTGCGCAGCGCAATGCGAACCGATTCTTCGGTCGGCAGGGCCAGCGTCTCGTCCAGCGCGTTGGTATGCAGCGATTGAGTCCCGCCCAGCACCGCGGCCAGGGCCTGATAGGCTACCCGCGCGACGTTGTTGTGGGGCTGTTGCGCGGTCAGGGTGACGCCGGCCGTCTGGCAATGGAACCGCATCTTCCAGCTGCGCGGGTCCTTGGCGCCGTACCGGTCGCGCATGTGGCGCGCCCAGATCCGCCGCGCCGCCCTGAGCTTCGCGATCTCCTCGAAGAAATCGTTGTGCACGTCCCAGAAGAAGGAGAGCCGCGGGGCGAAGCAGTCCACCTCGAGCCCCCGCGCCAGGCCGTGCTCCACGTAGCAGAAGCCGTTGGCCAGGGTGAAGGCCAGCTCCTGCGCCGCCGTGGCTCCCGCTTCCCGGATGTGATATCCGGAGATCGAGATCGTGTTCCACTTGGGCGTGTGCTCCGCCGCCCAGGCAAAGAGATCGACGATGATCTTGAGCGCGGGCTCCGCCGGAAAGATCCAGGCGTGCTGCGCCATGTATTCCTTCAGAATGTCATTCTGAATGGTGCCCTGCAGCTGGTCGATGGGGACTCCCTGGCGTTCGGCCGCGGCCACATAAAAGCAGAAGAGCATGGCGGCCGGGCCATTGATCGTCATCGAGGTGGAGACCTGGTCCAGCGGGATCCCGTCGAAGAGGGTCTCCATGTCGGCCAGGCTGGAGATCGCCACTCCGCACTTCCCCACCTCGCCCTCGGAGCGTGGGTGGTCGGAGTCGTAGCCCATCAGCGTGGGGAAATCGAACGCCACCGACAGGCCGGTCTGTCCCCGCTCCAGCAGGAACTTGTAGCGTTCGTTGGTGTCATCGGCGGTGCCGAAGCCGGAGAACTGCCGCATGGTCCAGAGCCGGCCCCTATACATCGTCGGATGAATGCCGCGAGTGTAGGGATAGGAGCCGGGCAGGCCAGTCGCGCCGATGACGTGGGGGTCGAGATCGAGCGCGGTGTAGACCGGCTCGACGATGCGGCCGGAGACCGAGCTGAGGTCCGCGTCATCCCGGACCGGCAGGGCCGCGGCTTGGGCACGCCAGGCCGCCAGCTCCGCCCGCAACCGCTCCAGCTCGCGTTCCTGCTCGGAGCTTCGTGGCGTGGGCGTCTTCCTTCGGCGATCCTCCCGGCGTGCCGTCATATTCGTTCGCCTTGTTTCAGCTCTTCCACCACCTCGGCCGCGAGCTCATAAGGGCTGAGCCGCCCGCCTGTGACTTCATCCAGACGATCGGTGATCAGCTGCTCTGCCCGGGTCTCCTCCCACAGCCAGCGGCGGGTGGCCCGCTCGACCACCTCACGGGTACGCTCGAGCAGCCGGCGGCGGCGGCGGATGTCGAGCTCGCCGCTGGTCGCGAGCCAGTCGTGGTGGCGATCGAGCGCAGCGTCGAGATCGGTAATGCCATCGCCCTTAACAGCAGCAGCAACGAGCACAGGCTGTTCCCAGACGAGGTCACCCTCTCCCGATGCTGCCGAAGCCTTGTTGTTTGTCCTTCCCTGCTTCCCCGCTTCCGCGCTTCCCCGCCTTCCGTGATGCGCCGGCATGTTCCGGAACGCGTTCCCGCGCCTTATCCCCAACGTCACCTCGATCTCCTGCCGCAGCTTGTCGGCCCCGGCCCGGTCCGCCTTGTTCACCACGAAGATATCCGCAACCTCCATCACGCCCGACTTGAGCGTCTGGATGCCGTCCCCCGATTCAGGAACGAGGACCAGTACGGTGGAGTCAGCCATCCGGGCGACATCGAGCTCGGATTGGCCCACGCCCACCGTCTCGACCAGGATGCGGTCGAAGCCGGCGGCGTCGAGCAGATCGCAGACTTCGCGGGTGGTGGTCGCCAGGCCGCCGAGGGAGCCCCGGCTGGCCATGGAGCGGATATAGACACCCTGATCGAGGGCGACGGATTCCATGCGGATACGGTCACCGAGGAGGGCGCCGCCGGTGAAGGGGCTGGTAGGATCGACTGCAACCACCGCGACCTTGAGTCCGGCGCCACGATAGAGGCCGACGAGGCGTTCGACCACCGTGGACTTTCCGGCACCGGGTGGGCCGGTGATGCCGATGCGACGAGCCCGGCCGAGCGTGGGGTGAACCTCACCCAGGAGCCGCTCGAAGCCGGGCCTTCCATTCTCGACCACCGAGATCGCCCGTGCCAGCGCGGCGGTCTTACCCGCCAGCAGCTCGGAGATCAGGAGGTCGAGATCCATGGGTGAAAGGTCGCCAGAGGCGGAAGGTCAGGCAAGCGGGGCGGCCCGCTAACATATTGGAATGCAGCGTCCTGCATTTCCACGAGGGATCTCGACGGCCTTGAATGCACGAAGGATCCTCCTTCGGCGCTAGATTGGCAGCA
>JAXDMF010000046.1:0-10162 GCA_034666205.1 Gemmatimonadales bacterium | reverse complement strand
CGATTGGACCGGGTTAGCGATTGGCCAGCGCGTAGCTCAGCGTCTCCAGCTCGAGCGCGAGATTCACGGTCTTCACCACCACATCATCAGGGACTGAGAGCTGTACGGGAGCGAAGTTGAGGATGGCTTTCACGCGGAGGCTGATCAGTCGGTCGGCGACGGTTTGGGCCACATCGCCGGGAACCACGAGCACGGCCATGTCGAGCGGATGGCGGGCCAGCTCCTTCTCGAGGGAAGCGATATCGAGCACCGTCAGCCCGTTCCACTGCCGGCCGATCTTGGCCGCGTCGCTGTCGAAGATGGCCACGATATCGAACCCGCGCTGCTTGAACCCCCGGTACTGCACGAGCGCGCTTCCGATCTTCCCTGCCCCGATCATGCCGACCCGGTAGCGCCGCTTCAAGCCGAGTATCTCGCGAAGCCGATTCGCCAGCTCCGGCACCGGATAGCCTAGCCCCCGCTTACCGAACGAGCCGAAGAAGGAGAGATCCTTCCGCACTTGCGCCGACGTGGTGCCGCCGCGAGATGCGAGCGCTCCCGAGCTGACCGTCTCGATTCCCTGGTCCTCGAACTCCTCCAGAAACCGGAGGTAGAGCGACAAGCGGCGGACGGTGGACTCGGCGACTTTGCGCATGCAGCCTTGTTATGTGAAATGTTTCACAAAGCTACCGCGCCGACCACCCCCCGTCAACGAGTGCCCGATGCAGGCGCACGAAATCCAGCGGCCCCAGCACTTCGGGCCGTGCCGTTTCGACAATGGCCAAGCCCGCCAGGACTCCACCCACCCTGGTTGCGTCCCATCTGGTCAGCTCACGCAGAGCCCGAAGCATCTGCTTCCGCCGGAAACCAAACAGGCCGACCACGAGCGCGCGGAAACTGTCCCGCTCCTCGTCTGCTATCGGCGGGTCCGCTAACGGCGTCAGCCGGAGCACTGCCGAATCCACCTTCGGTCTAGGGTGAAATGCCCCCGCGGGCACGGTGAAGAGCCGCTCTGCTCGGGCGGCAACCTGAATCCCGATGCTCAGGGCCCCATACTCTGGCGTCCCTGCCTCGGCCGTCACCCGATCCGCCACTTCCTTCTGCACCAGAAACACGATTCGCGCGGGCCGCGGCGGGAGCAGCGCCTTGTCGAGCAGCGGAGAGGTGATGTTGTAGGGGATGTTGCCGGCGACGAGAAATGGGGTTTCGACCAGCTCATGCCAGTCGAGGTCGAGCGCATCGCCTTCCACCAGCCGGGCCTGGGGAAAGCGCCGGCGCAGGGGCTCGATCAGATCGCGATCCTTCTCGATGGCGATCACCTGCCCTGCTCGCTCAAGCAGCGCTCCGGTCAGCCCCCCCGGTCCGGGGCCGATCTCCAGTACTCTGTCCGCCGGGCCGGCCTCGAGTGCATCGGCGATCCGCGCCAGAATCCTGGGATCGGCGAGAAAATGCTGTCCCAGACGGCGTTTGGCCCGGGGCACGACTAGATCCGCATCACCAGCAGCGTGCGATCATCGGTCGGGCGAGCGCCGAACTCGTCTGCCCGCGCCAGCACCGCCTTGACGATGGCCTCCGGCGTCTCCCTCCGTTGCGCGCAGACTTCGTCGAGCAGTCGCTGTTCGCCGAACGGCTCTCCCAGATCGTTCCGCGCGTCCACCAGGCCATCAGTCCAGAGCACCAGCAAGTCGGTTCCGGTGGTCCACGGCACCTGGCGGCGCTGGATGGTGCCTATGGCGGCCAATCCGAGCGGCGGAGAGGTGGCCTCGAGCCGTTCCGGCTCTCCGGTACGCGGCACCCGGAAAGCATGGGGGTGTCCCGCACTGGCATAGGACAGACGACCCGCGCGCGGATCGAGCACGCCGTAGAACACGCTGAAGTGCATCTCCGTCTTGGCAAGCTCGGTGGCCAAGCTGTCGAGTAGCGCGGCAAGTGTTTCGTCCGGAGTTGCGGCAGCGGCGGAGTGGATGCCGGCTGCCGACATGATCAGCGCCATGACCAGCGCGGCCGAAAAGCCATGAGACGCCACGTCGCCGAGCATGACGCCGACGCGGCCGCGGCCGAGCCGGCTAAAGGTGTAGAAGTCACCGCCCACCGAATCCGCAGGAAGACATCGCGCGGCGACCTCGGCCTCGCCCTGAAGCACGGCGGGGGACGGAAGCAACTTGAGTTGGAGATCGTGGGCCAGCTCGAGCTCACGCTGGAGGCGTTGCTGCTGGAGGTCGCGCTCTACCAGTCGGGCGTTCTCGATAGCCGCGCCGATCTGGTTGGCCACGGCACTCACCAGCTTGCGATCGTCCAGAGTGAAGCGGTCCCCGCCGATGCGGTCGGTCAGGTTGATCACGCCGACACAGCGAAGCTCGGTACCGGGAGCCGCGTAACAGATCGGCACACTGATGAAGGAGTTGCCTCGATAGCCGCGGTTGGCGGCAGCGTCCGTGATGACCGAGCCTGGATCCGCAGGATCGAACGTCACGATTCGCTGTTCACGGAAGACCCGGGCGGCCACCGACCCGGGGTCCTCGACGCCGATCGGGGTGAGCCCTTCAGGCTCAAAGCCCCTGGCCGCGACGGTTCGAAGTGTCCCGCTGGACTCGTCGTACACCATGATCGAGGCTCGGCGCGCTCCCACCACCGCGCTCACCTCCCGAACGATGATCTGCGCGGCCTCGTCCAGCCGGACGGTGCGGCCGAGGATCTCGCTGATGGCATAGAGAAGATCGATCTCCTCATAGCGCCCGGCCAGCTCTTCCGCCACGAAGGCTCGCTGCCGCTCTGCATCGAGTATTGCGGCCACGATCGGCATCACTCGGGGCGCCGCCCGGCGGAGCTCATCCTCGGACGCGCCGGCTAGCTCCAGCCAGTGGCCCGACACGCCATCGACCGGCTCCAGCCAGCAGGCGCCCTCAGGCGAGGGCACGGGTCCGGCCTTGTCGGGGACCGGCAGCGACCATCCTGGGTCGCTTCCCGCGGCGAGCTGGAGCGTCCGATCGTGAGAACGCCAGAGGCGGACCCGTCCTCCGACGAGCGCACCCAGACCCTCGAGCAGATGATCCAGCCGGCCTAGTGGCGGCGCAGTATCATGCAGATGGAGTTTCCTCGCTCGTTGAACTGTACCGTGTCCACGAGCTTGCGGATGAGGTAGAGACCGCGCCCGCGGGCCTCGTCGAGCTGCTCCGGTCTGATCGGCTCGGGCACGGAGTGGGGATCGAAGCCTGCGCCTTCATCGGTGACCGAGAGCCGGATGGCTTCGGGCACCAACTCGGCCCGCACCTCCACCCACTTGGTCCGGTCTTCCCGGTTACCCTGCACGATGGCATTGCTGAGCGCCTCGGAGAGCACCACCCGGAGGCGGAAACGCGTGGTCTGGGTGGCCTGATGGCCCGCGAGACAGTGGCGGGTGACGAGCTCGACTGCTTCCTCGATGCAGTTTACGTCACTGGGAAGACGGAGTGTGACCAGCGTTGCCGCGCCGCTGGCATCAGACGCCGAGCTCCGGCGGACGCAGATGCGAAGCGGAGAAGTCATCCGAATCGAATTAGAAGCTGGCCAGGGCCTGCTCGGGCGTCTCGGTGATGGTGAAGAGCGTGTCCAGTTTGGTCAGCTCGAAGAGGGAGCGAAGATCGTCGTTGAGGCCCGCGAGCCGCAGCTCGCCGGTCGCCTCGCGGATCCGCTTGGAGATGGACACGAGAGCGCCGAGTCCGGATGAGTCGATGTAGCCGGTCCGGGAGAAATCGACCAGCAGCTTGCGCTCACCCCGGTCCAGGGCCGCCTGGATCATTTCCTTGAGCTCGTGCCGGTTGCCCACGATCAGCTGCCCGTCCACCTCCACCACCGTCACGCCGCTGCGGCCCTTGGTCTGGCTGAAGCCCATCGGGTTTCTCCTTCATGCCGGTGTCGAATCGGCCTGCAACGCCACCATCGCGGTCACCTCGACAATATCATCGGGGCTTGCCCCCCGCGACAGGTCGGCCATCGGCCGGGCGAGTCCCTGTAGAATGGGCCCGATTGCAGCGGCCCGGCCCAACCGCTGGACCAGCTTGTAACCGATGTTGCCGGCATCGAGATCAGGGAACACCAGTACGTTTGCCCGGCCCGCCACCGGCGAGCCGGGGGCCTTCCGCTCCCCGACCTCCGGGCTGAGTGCCGCATCGGCCTGGAGCTCGCCATCGGACACGATATGCGGCGCGAGTTGGAGGAAGTGCGCCGCCGCTTCCTGCACCCGAGCGACGTGCGGTCCCCTGGCGCTGCCCTTGGTGCTGTACGAAAGGAAGGCGACTCGAGGCGAGTCGCCCACCAGCCGCGAGCGATCGCGCGCAGCCGCGAGTGCGATCTCGGCTAGCTGGCCGGGTGAGGGCTCGGTGACAACGGCACAATCGGTGAAGGTGAGCACCAGGTCATCCGCCATGACCATGTAGAAGGCGGAGCTCACGAGGCTCACGCCCGGAGCGGTCCCGATGGCCCACAGGGCCGCCCGAACGACATCGCCCGATGGGTAAACCGCCCCCGCTACGCATCCGTCGGCCTCACCCAGCGCCACGAGTGCCGCGCCGAAATTTACCGGCTCGGCCGCCACATCGAGGGCGTGCACCCCGTCCCGAATGCGGTCCGGCCGGCGTTCGCGAAGAAACTGGGCGATTCTACCGAGCCGCGGGTCCTTCCCCGGATCGATACCCCCACCACCGAGCACGATAGGCTCGACCACGCGCTCCGCTCGAAGTCGCTCGACCGCGGCCTGGACCCGCGGGTCATCCCCCTCGCAGAGCACTACCCGGGCACCTCGCCGCGCGGCGCGCTCGAGGAGCCCACGGCGGAAGCTCACGATCGGAAGCGCCGGGTCAGCGCCGCTGCCACCTTCGGGTGCACCAGGGGGGTTACATCGCCGCCGAATCTGGCGACCTCGCGGACCAGGCTCGAGCTGAGATAGGTCAGGTCCACCGCGGGAACCAGGAAGACGGTCTCGAGCGAGGGATGCAGCTGACGATTCATCAACGCCATCTGAAATTCGTACTCGAAATCGCTCACCGCGCGCAAGCCGCGCACGATGATGGTGGCCCCGACCCGCTTGGCGAACTCGGCGAGCAGGCCATCGAAGGCCTGGAAAGAAACCCGCGAATCATCGCCTACCGCCGCGCGGAGCATCTCCAACCGCTCCTCGACCGAGAAGAGCGGCTGCTTCACCACGTTGATTGCCACCGCCACGATGAGACGGTCGGCAAGGGCCAGGCTGCGGCGGACGAGGTCCTCGTGGCCCTTCGTCGGTGGATCGAACGAGCCGGGGTAGACCGCAATGCGAGTCATGGCGCGTGGCAGAAGGTGATGGCGGTGTCGCCATAGCGGCGCGTACTGTCGCCGTCGAGCTCCAAGTCGGACCGATGCTCGACGGAAAGAATGCGTCCGAAGGGGTGCTGGCGGAAGTGCGCGACCAGGCGAGCGGCGTGATCCGCCGTGTAGGGCGGGTCGGCCAGCACCACATCGAATGCGCCCGGGGGGAGCCGTTCGGCGAAACGCATGGCATCGGCCCGGTGCACCGTGACGGCATCGGCTACGCCCAGGGCGGCGATGTTCTCCTCCAGCGCGCGGAGAGAGGGAGGGTTCAGCTCGACGAAGGTTGCAGAGTCAGCGCCGCGTGAGAGCGCCTCCAGACCGAGCGCGCCACTCCCGGCGAAGAGATCGAGCACCCGTGCACCGGTCAGGGCATTACCCAGAATACTCATCCAGGCTTCGCGAACCCGATCGGCAGTGGGTCGCACTCGAACGTCCTTGGGCATAACCAGCCCTCGACCGCCGAACTGTCCTCCAACGATACGCATTCAAACGGGAAACATGAAAGCACGAAGGCACGAAAGCACGAAATGATTAGGTGTAATCCGCCGGCTCCTTTTCGTATTTTCGTGTTTTCGTGTTTTCGTGATTGGTTTTTGCGTTGGCTGGTTCATTATGATAAATGGGGCGACAACGCGCAGAGCCGCGCCTGGAGCGTGCTCGTGCCGTTCCACTCGTTGGCCTCGATGCGGAACGCAGCGTCCACCAGTCCATCGGCCAGCCAGGGTACCCGGTCGGCCCACTGGAATCCGATGGTGCACAGTCTGCCGGTGTCGTCCTCGAGAAATCCCTTGAGATGCCCGTTACCGACGACGGTCCGGTTGGTGAAGCGCACGCCGCGGACGCCGAAGACCGGGCTCGGGTTTCCCTGGCCGCACGGCTCGAGGTAGCGACAGAGCCGCTCGAGCTCCAGCGTGACCTCGTTCAGTGCGAGCTCCAGATCCACCCGCTGCTCGGGGCCGAGATCCTCCGGACTCAGGCTCTGCCGTGCCACGTCCCCGAAACGTTCGCGGAACTCATCCAGCCTGTCGCGCCGGATGGTGAGCCCGGCTGCCATATGGTGACCGCCGTAGCGCTCGAGCAGATCCCCGCAGGAGAGAAGCGCAGCATGCAAGTCGAAGCGTGACGTGCTCCGGCCCGACCCCTTGCCTATGTCACCATCAAACGCGATGAGAAAGGTCGGGCGGCCATAGCGCTCGACCACCCGCGAGGCGACAATGCCGACCACACCCGGATGCCAGCCATCGCCTACCAGCACCAGTCCGGCGTCGCGATCCATATCGATGGTGCGCTCGACCTGCTCGAGTGCCTCGTCCAGGATTCGTTGGTCCAGCGCCTGGCGCTCCACGTTCATGCTCTCGAGCTGCTGCGCCAGCGCCGTCGATTCGACGGGATCGTCGCTCAGCAGCAGCCTGAGTCCGTCAATCGCGTCACCCACTCGCCCGGCCGCGTTGAGTCGCGGTCCCAGAACGAATCCCACATGGCGCGCACGGATCTCCTTGCCGGCGAGTCCAGTGGCCTCAATCAGCGCCTGCACTCCGGGCCACCGACTCCCCCTCAAAAGCTTGAGACCATGCTTTACTAGTGCCCTGTTTTCTCCTTGCAGTGGAACAACATCCGCGACCGTGGCGAGGGCAACCAGGTCCAGGAGATGGTAGGGCAGATTGGGGGGTAAACTCAGGGCCGGAACGAGGGCCTGCACCAGCTTGAAGGCGATCCCCGTGCCGCAGAGCGCGGTGGCTCCAGACCGATCGCCCGGTTGCTGGGGGTCTATTACTGCCACTGCCTGCGGCAGCTCCATGCCCGGCAAATGGTGGTCGGTAACGATCACCCCGATACCCGCGGCCCGGGCTGCGGCAACGGTTTCGAATGCCGTGATCCCACAATCGCAGGTGATGATCAGCGCGGCCCCGGCGGCCTTGGCCGCTTCGAGCCCGGCAGGGCCGAAGTCGTACCCGTCCCGAAGGCGGTGGGGCACAAAGGGCACCACATCGGCCCGGGCGAGTCGCAGCGCGCGGGTGAGTAGCGCTGTGGCACACTGGCCATCCACATCATAGTCGCCGTGGACCATGATGCGGCCCCCGGCCCGCACGGTGGCGGTAACGGCTCGAACTGCATCCGCCATTCCGGCGAGCGCATGTGGATCGGAGAGGTCGGTGAGCGCCGGCCGCAGATACCGGCGGGCTGCTTCCTCGGAGCCGTACCCTCGCTGGATGAGGAGCGCTGCCAAGGGTGCCGGCAGCCGCAATGCTGCCGCCAGGTCTTGTACCGCTGCAGGGTCCGGCTGAGGCGTGACCACCCAGCGGAGCAGAGGTGCGGGGGAGACGCTCACCATGCCAGTGTACCGGACAACCGGGCCGTCACGCTGATCCGTCCGGCTCCGCGGGGTACAGAATCGCCCCGCACGCTTCGCATGCCTCGAGCACCAAACCGGAGCGGATCTGGCTCCGCCGGTTGAGCGTCACCGACGTGTGGCATCCCCCGCAGGCTCCCCCCCTCAGCGGCACGACCACATCGCCCGAGCGGGTACGGCGGAGCCGGTCGTAGCGCTGGCGGAGCGCCTTGTCGATGCCGGCCGCGCTGGCTTCCCGGTCCTGTGCCGCGGCAGCGCGCTCCGCCTCGATGGTGGCGCGGCGCTCGGCAATGGTGGCCCGTTCCAACGCCTGGGCCCCCTCGATGGCTTCGACGTTGCGTTCCTCATCCTTGACTCGCGACTCGAGCAGCGTAACGGCGTCGGCGCTGCGGACCCATTCGTTTTCTTCCTTCGCCATGACGGACCGAGCCAGATCGAGCTCGGTCATGAGGGTGGACGCTTCTTTTGGATTCCGCACGTGCTCCAGCCGCTCGCTACGCCGCTGCTGCAGTATCCGGTAGCTCTCGATCTTGGTCTCCAGCTCGTCTCGCCGGCGTTGTCCCTCCGAGGCTGCGCGACGCGCGGCCTCGAGGCTCGCTCTGGCTCGCTGGAGCGTCTGGTCGAGGACCACGAGATCCTGGGCCACCACAGCGAGCCGCTGATCCACCACCGCAAGGGCGACGTCCTTGGCCTGCAAATCGAGCAGTTTCACCAGATCCGCGTGCATCATGTTCCTTTGGACCGCTGGGTTCTCCGGGCTTCCCTCTTGGCGGCCTTGTGGTACTCGTACCACTCGTCGGCAGCCGGGAATTGTGCTCTCAGCTC
The DNA here is from genome assembly GCA_034666205.1 of Gemmatimonadales bacterium. Classification (GTDB taxonomy): domain Bacteria; phylum Gemmatimonadota; class Gemmatimonadetes; order Gemmatimonadales; family GWC2-71-9; genus CAVVWJ01. The sequence continues at coordinate 1,683 of JAXDMF010000046.1, read as the reverse complement.
CGACCGTCGCCGCTGCTTGTCACCGGGATCGGCAAGCGTGTGCATCTCTCGGTACAGCGGCCGGCCGCGGAGGATCTGCGCCGCCTTGTCGTAGATCGTGGCGGCGTCTCCGCTGCTGCGCTCCAGCATCGCCTCTTTCAGGTAGGACCACGCAGCAGCGGCATCCGGCGAAAGCCCGTCCGGCATCTGGTCCGATGGAGCCTCTCGCCTGACCAGCGCTTCATACAACTCCCTGAGATGCGGTATTTCCAGCAATGGGGCGGCGACCTCCTCCCGCGCCTTTGCGACCCACTCCGGAGCGGCAATCAGGGCAGAGAGAAGCTTGGTCTCGGGGTTGGTGCGGGTGGGGCCCGAGGGACGTGAAGCCCCGGCGGGTGCCCGATCACCCCTTCCAACTGCCCCGCCCGCAGCGTGCCCAGAGGGCTCCCGCCCCCCTGCCCCGCCTTGCCTCAGCTCATCCTCCAGCACGTCCTTGCTGACCCCCGAGCGTTGTGAGGCGAGCGAAAGATACAACTCACGGGTGATCGGGTCGGCCGCCGCGCGGATCGTGGGTAGAAGCCGGTCCACCGCGTCGCGACGGCGATCGAATCCCTCGAACCAACCGGCACGCTCGAGCAGCTGAATCTTTCGCTCGAAGAGATCGATGGCGTCGCGCAGCACCGGCTCGAGTGCCTCGACTCCACCCTTCTTTACGAGGGTATCCGGATCTTCCCCTGGCGGCAGTGTGGCGACGCGAACCCGAATGCCGTGCCGGAGCAACTCATCACCCGCGCGAAAGGTTGCCTGGAGCCCGGCTCTATCACTGTCGTAGAGGAGTATGGCCTCCTTCACAAATCGCTTGAGCAGGACGGCCTGGTCCGCCGTCAGCGATGTGCCAAGTGGGGCCACCACATGCTCGACCCCCGCAAGCACCAACCGGAGCACGTCGAAATACCCTTCTACCAGAATGACCGTCTCCTCTTTCCGGATCGGCATCTTGGCCAGGTGCAGATTGTACAGCTGCTTGCCCTTGTGGAAGATCTCGGTCTCCGGAGAATTGAGGTACTTCGGCTCACCGGGCCCCAGCAGCCGTCCGCCGAAGCCCACTGCCCGGCCCCGCAGATCGTGGATGGGAAAGAGCAGCCGCCCCCTGAAGCGCGGACTCACCTGCCCATCGTCCCGCTGGGCTGCCAGGCCCGCCTGGAGCAGCACCCGCTCGTCGATGCCGAGTTCGGCCATCGCCGTCAGGAACACCTTTCCCTGCGGAGCGTAGCCCAACCCAAGCACGGCCGCGGTGTCCAGCGGAATGTCCCGGCCCTCGAGGTACTCCCGGGCCAGCTTCGCGTCCGGCAGCTCGAGCAGCTGGCGGGTGAACCAATCGTGCGCGGCAGCCACCGCCCCGTAGAGCGGCTCGTGCGGGTCCGGTCCCGCACGCCCAGGCCGGTCCGGAATCAGTATGCCGGTGCGCCGGGCGATTTCGCGCACCGCACCCGGGTAGTCCATTCCGAATCGCTTCATCAGCCAGGAGAACACGTCGCCCGATTCGTGGCACACGAAGCAGTGGTACCGGCCCTTCTTGGGAATCACGGTGAAGTTCCGGTGGGTGCCTCCATGAAAGGGACAGGGACCACGGTAGTCCGTCCCGGTGCGCTTGAGTTGCACCGACTCCCCAATGAGTCCCACGATATCGGCGCTATCGCGCAC
>JAXDMF010000045.1:0-10369 GCA_034666205.1 Gemmatimonadales bacterium | reverse complement strand
TCCAATCTCAACAATCTGGTCGGCGTCCCGCTCACGGTTCTGGAAGCTCCAGCCGACACAGAGGCTCTGATCGTTGAAGCCGGGGCTAACCTCCCGGGCGAGATCGCGCGCTATCGTGAGATCATCGAGCCCTCCATCACCATCGTGACCAACGCGGTGGCAGGTCACCTGGAGGGATTCGGGTCGCTGGCCGGCGTGGTGGCTGAAAAGCTGTCGCTCACCGACGGCGTACCACTGGCCATTGTGGGAGTAGACCCTCCCGGGCTGGCGGCCGGCGCCAGGACCCGCGCGCGACAGATACGCACGGCCGCGCTGCGTGACGCGGAGCTGACGCCCACGAAGGTGATCCTCGACGAGTCGGCGCGGCCTGTAATCACGTTCGGCCCGACCAGCTTTACGCTGGCTGCGCGAGGATTGCACCAGGCCGACAACGCGGTTCGGGTGTGGGCTCTGGTCGAGGCTCTCGGGCTCGACCCCAAGGAGTCGGCGGCGGCACTGGAGCGGTTCTCGATTCCGGGCGGCCGGGGTGAGCTGCTCCAGGAGGGCGGCCTTACCATCCTGAACGACTGCTACAACGCCAATCCGCAGTCCTTTCGCGCGGTAATCGCGACGGCGAGCGCACTCAGGGGCGACCGCCGGCTGGTCTTTGTTGCCGGCACAATGCGCGAGCTGGGCGCGGACAGCGCGGCACTGCATCGGGAGATCGCGGAGGCCCTCGTCGACCTCCACCCTGAGCTGATCGCGGCGGTGGGAGAGTTTGTTCCCGCGCTCGAGCCGTATGCCGGGGCCCTACGACATCGGCTCGTCACCGCGCCTGATCCGCTCGCGTTGGCGCCGCTGTTGACCGAGCGGCTTCGGGGAGACGAGATCGTCGTGCTGAAGGCATCCCGTGGCGTGGCGTTGGAGCGTATACTTCCCGCGCTCAAAGCCCGCGCGAAGCACCCCGGTGCCCCCGGTGCGCCGCTCCGCCAACGCTGAGGATCGATGTTCTATCACTGGCTCGCGCCGCTCGGCAAGACGTACATCATTTTCAATCTCTTCAACTACATCAGCTTTCGGGCTGCGGGCGCCACGGTGACCGCGCTCATTCTGGCGTTCCTGGTCGGCCCCCCAGTCATCCGGCTGCTGCGGGCGCGGAAGGTGGGCCAGGTGATCCGGGCGGAGGGCCCCGCAAGCCATCAGACCAAGCGGGGCACGCCCACCATGGGCGGGCTGATCATTCTGCTGGCAACGATCGTCCCGACGCTCTTGTGGGCGCCGCTAACCAATCGATTCGTCGTCGTCGCGATGCTGTCCACGCTCTGGATGGGCTGCATCGGATTCCTCGACGACTATCTCAAGATCGTGCAGGGGAAATCCCGGGGCCTGGTGGCAAGATGGAAACTGGCGGGGCAGTGCAGCTTCGGCCTGCTGCTGGGACTATTTCTCGCCTTCAACCCGGTCGTGCCGACGGATACCATTCCCGCCACCGCCACCACGCTTCCATTCTTCAAATATCTGGTCATCAACTTCGCACCCTGGTTCTTCGTGGTCTTCGTGACGGTGGTCATCACCGGCAGCAGCAACGCGGTGAACCTGACCGACGGCCTCGATGGGCTGGCAACGGGGTTGGCCGGGATTGCGGCGGCGGCATTCGCAGTGTTCGCCTATTTGTTCGGCCGGGTTGACGTGACGAGCTACCTCAACGTGTTCTACCTTCCCGGTGCGGGAGAGCTGGCCGTGTTCTGTGCGGCGCTGATGGGCGCCACGATCGGGTTCCTGTGGTTCAACGCGCATCCTGCCGAAGTTTTCATGGGAGATACCGGGAGTCTCGCCATCGGGGGTGCGCTGGGCACCGTCGCCATCTTGCTCAAGGCAGAATTTCTGCTGCTTCTCATTGGCGGGGTGTTTGCCGCGGAGGCCATCTCGGTGCTGCTCCAGACCGGCACATACAAGTGGTTCAAGCGAACCCGGGGGCGGGAGTACGCCGATGCTCACCGGGTTTTTCGAATGGCGCCGCTCCATCACCACTTCGAGAAGTTGGGTTGGGCCGAGACGACTGTCGTGACCCGCTTCTACATCCTCGGTTTGCTGTGCGCGCTGGTGGCGCTCTCGACCCTCAAGGTGAGATGACCAGCGAGAACGGAGGGGCGCTGTTCGAGCGCTGGTCGGCGAGTGCGAAGGAAGTGTCGGTAGTTGGCTTGGGCAAGAGCGGGGTCTCCGCTACGCTCCTGCTCCGTTCCCGCGGAATTCGGGTTTATGCCTCGGACACCGGCTCCGGGCCGGAGTACGACGAGTGGGCTGCGACGCTATTCGCTGCCGGGGCCGCGGTGGACATCGGCGGGCACGATCTCGGTCGGATCTCCCGCTCGGCGGCGGTAGTGGTCGCTCCTGGGGTGCCCCCGAACGTGCCCCCGCTCGCCGCCGCACGGGAGGCCGATCTCGAGATCTACGCGGAAGTGGACATCGGGTTCCTCGCACTCAAGGGCACCCACTGCGTCGGGATCACCGGAACCAACGGCAAGACGACGACGACGTCCCTCATCGCCCACGTGTTGTCGACGGCGGGGCTTCGGGCCGAGACCGCGGGCAACATCGGACGGCCGCTCTGCGATGTGGCTCTCGCCGAGCAGCCGCCCGACTGGCTGGCCTTGGAGCTCTCCTCCTTTCAGCTGCACGATGCGCCTCATCTCAAGCCGGCGGTTGGAGTGCTGACCAACCTGGCCCCCAACCACCTCGATCGATACACCACACTTGAAGAGTATTACGGGGACAAGGCCCAGCTCTTCCGCAACGCGGACTCGAGCTCGGTCTGGGTCACCAATGCCGACGATCCCGCTGTGCAGAGCATGGTCAGCCTGGTGCCCGGCAGACATGTCCGCTTCTCGACCGAGCGCCGGGCGGACGGCTGGTACGACCGAACCGAGGGGCTTCTGATGCTAGGCGAGTCCGGCCTGCTGCCACGAGAGGCGCTGCCACTCCTCGGTGACCACAACGTAGCGAATGCTCTGGCGGCCGCGCTGGTGGCGTCCCAGGTTGGCTCCCCGATCGAGCAAATCGCCGAGGGGGTGCGTTCGTTCCGGGCCATTCCCCATCGGGTGGAACCGATCCGGGAGGTCGATGGGGTGCTATGGATCAACGATTCCAAGTCGACCAACATCACCTCCACGGAGGTTGCGATCGCGGCAGTCGAGCGTCCGCTCGTGCTCCTGCTCGGTGGAAGGCACAAGGGAGAGCCGTACACGCGCCTGGTGGAGCGGCTGCGGGATCGCTCTCGCGCGGTGGTCGCCTACGGTGAAGCGGGACCTCTCATCGTGAAGGACTTGGGATCGAGCCTAACCGTGATTCCGGCGGAGACGTTCGACGACGTGCTCACCACCGCGCGCAGAGTGGCCCGCTCCGGCGACGCGGTGCTGCTGTCTCCAGCCTGCTCCAGCTATGACATGTTCCGAAACTACGAAGAGCGCGGGGACCGCTTTCGCGCTGCCGTTGAGGCGCTGTGAGCCTGCGGCCGGTCCGCCACCCCGGTGAGCTTCGCTGGGAAACCAGACTCCTGGGCATGGTCACGGCGATGTTGGTGGTGTTCGGCATCGCCGCAACCTACGGTGCGGCCAGTCAGGTCACGCTCGAGGGTCAGAACGTAGGAATCGGGTTCGCCATCCGGCAGCTCTCCGGTGCGTTCGTCGGTGGGCTTCTGCTGCTTCTCGCCTCGCGTCTGGATTACTATCGATGGCGCCAGCTCGCCTGGCCCCTGCTGTTCGTCACGATCGGCTTTCTCCTGGTGCCGCTGCTTCCCTTCACCAGAGCCATTGCGCCACTGGTCAACGGGGCTCGACGCTGGGTGGACGTCGGTCCTTTCAACTTCCAGCCTTCGGAGCTGGCTCGCGTCGTCGTGGTTATCTGGTGCGCGATGCTGGCTTCCAAGAAGGGCGAACAGGTCCGCGAGTTCAAGAAGGGCGTCCTTCCCTTCGTGCTGATCCTCGGCGTCATGTCGTTGCTGATTCTGCTCGAGCCAAACCTGTCGATGGCGACGGTCGTCGCGCTGCTCGGCGGCCTGGTGCTCTTCACCTCCGGAGCCAAGATCGGCCACTTCGCGCTGTTCGCCGGGATTGCCATGATTCTGGTCTTTCACCAGATCCGCGATGCCCAGTATCGGCTGGCGCGACTGCTCACGTTTCTCAGTCCGGGCGATGCCACCACCCAAGCCGGCTTCCAGATCCATCAGTCTCTTGTCGGGATCGGATCGGGCCAGATCTTCGGGGTGGGCTTCGGCGAAGGACAGCAGAAGCTGGGCTACCTGCCGTACGCCTATTCCGACTTCCTGTTCAGCACGATCGGGGAGGAGTGGGGATTCGTCGGGATCCTCGTCGTGGTCTTCCTCTTTTCACTCTTCTGCTGGCTCGGATTTCGAATCGCCCGTACCGCCACCGACCCGTTCGGGCAGTATCTCGCGGTCGGCCTCACGGCCGCCATCGGGCTCACCGCTTTCATGCACATGGCGGTGTCGCTCGGCTTGATCCCGACGACCGGACTGACGCTGCCGTTCATGTCGTATGGGCGGTCGAGCCAGGTGATCTCACTGCTCGCCACGGGCATTCTGATCAACGTTGGCCGTCTCCGGGGGAGTGCGCGCGCGGCGGGGCCGCGGAAGCAACGGACAGGCGGACGGGTGGATGGGCGGACGGACAAGAAGTCGGAAGGAACGGGTCGCGGGGCAGGGAGGAGCACCCGTTGAACGAGACCGCCCCCACGCTCTCAGCGGGTACTCGGCCTGTCCGCTCATCCGTCGTCCTCATCGCCGGCGGCGGCACTGGAGGGCACCTCATGCCGGCGCTCGCCATCGCGACCGCGCTTGAAGAGTATGCGCCACAGCTCCAACCCGTGCTGGTGGGCGCGTCCCGGGGAATCGAGGCCCACATCCTCCCCACCCGCGACTATCGCTATCATCTCCTTCCTACAGAGCCCATTTACCGGCGCACCTGGTGGAAGAACTTCCGCTGGCCATTCGTGGCGGGGCGACTGCTCCGTGAGGTCGCGCGCGTCTTCGACCAGGAACGGCCCTTGGCAGTGGTCGGGACCGGTGGCTACGCTTCGGGGCCGGTGGTCTGGTGGGCGGCGCGCAATCGAATCCCCACCGCGATCCAGGAGCAGAATGCCTACCCCGGTCTGGCCACGCGCTGGCTGAGCCGCCGGGTCCGGCACGTGTACCTCGGTCTCCCTGAAACCCGGCGACTGCTGCGGTTTGGGAAGAACACCCAGGTTTTCGACACCGGGAATCCGATTACCCCGCCGGCACCCGAACGGCGCGGCGCCGCACTGGCGAGATTCGGGTTGGATGGCCGGCGGCTGGTGGTGCTGGTCACCGGCGGCAGCCAGGGCGCGCTCGCCATCAACCGAACAGTCGCTGGCTGGCTCGACGCGGGGGGAGCGCGGGAGGCCGCGCTCATCTGGGTGACGGGCCGGGGAACCCACGACGATTTTGCCCGCTTCCATGCACCGCCGGACGTATGGGTGATTGACTTCCTGGATCCCATGGCCGACGCCTATGCGGTAGCGGACTTGGTGGTCTCCCGGGCGGGGATGATCACCGTGGCCGAGTTGTGCGCCTGGGGACTCCCCAGCGTGCTCATTCCGCTCCCGACTGCGGCGGCCGATCACCAGAGTCACAACGCCCGGGTCCTCTCGGAGGCCGGCGCAGCCCAACTGCTGCTCCAGTCCGAGCTCAGGGTCGAACGGCTTGCCGAGGTTGTCGGCGGGCTTCTCCGCGACGAGGGCCGCCGGAAGCAAATGGCCGGGCGCGCCTTGGCCCGCGGCCGACCCCATTCAGCCCAGGACATAGTGTCAAAGTTATTGACACTAATACCCTGATGGTGCACTTTCGGAACTAGCGGTAACTTCTTACATTAGACCATCCAACATGGCACTGTTCAACCCCACGGATAAGCGCACTGTCCACTTCATGGGAATCGGCGGGGCCGGGATGAGTGCGCTCGCACTGATCGCGCGCCGGCGAGGGGTGGCGGTGAGCGGGTGCGACGTGGATCCCTCCGGTGCCGCGGATCTCTCTGCCCTCGGCGTCATAGTGGCCCAGGGACACGATGGGGCTCACCTCGCAGACGCCAGAGCTGTGGTCGTGACCGCCGCAGTTCCGCCAGGACACCCGGAGCTGCAGCGGGCGCGGGATCTGGGCATCCTGATCGTGCCCCGAAAGGTGGCGCTGGCCGAGCTGATCCAGGGGGCGCAGGCGGTAGGTATCGCCGGGACCCACGGCAAGACGACCACGACCGTCATGACCACGGAGGCCCTGACCGCTGCGGGGCTCAACCCAACCGGCATCGCAGGTGGAAGGGTGAGCACCTGGGGCGGAAATGCGCGGGTGGCGGGAGACGACTTGTTCGTGGTCGAGGCCGACGAGTTCGATCAGGCCTTTCTGACCCTGTACCCCACCGTCGCGGTGGTGAACAACGTCGAGCCCGATCACCTGGAATGCTATGGGACCATGGACGCCCTCGAGAACGCGTTTGTCGAGTTCGCCGGTCGGGCTCGCATCGTCATCGTAGGCGCCGACGATCCGGGCGCCCGGAAAGTGGCTGAGCGGGTGGGCAAGACGGTACGGACCTTCGGCCTGGCCAGCGATGCCGACCTCAGGATCACTGAGGTCGTACAGCGGGCCGATCGTACCGAGGCCCGAATTGTTTGGGGCGATGGCCGCTCGGTTGCCCTCCGGCTCCGGGTTCCCGGCCTGCACAATCTGCGCAACGCGGTTGCGGCGCTCGGCGTGGCGGACGCATTGGGCGCTCCACTGGAGCCGGCCGCAGCGGCACTGGGTGAATTTACCGGGGTCGGGCGCCGTTTCGAGCGGCTGGGTGAGTTCTCCGGCGTGGCAGTGGTGGACGACTACGCCCATCATCCTTCCGAACTGGCGGCGACGCTCGCGGCAGCGCGGCAGGCCTTTCCCGGGAGACGTCTGGTGGCCGTGTTTCAGCCTCATCTCTACTCCCGCACCGCCGCGCACGGTCAGGCAATGGGCGAGGCGCTCGCGGCCGCCGATCTGGTGATCGTCACCGAGATCTACGCCGCGCGCGAGCAGCCGATCGCCGGGGTCAGTGGTCGGCAGGTGGCAGACGCTGCGACGCGCGCCGGGGCGGATGCTCGTTTCGAGCCGACGCGGACCGAGGTTGGGAAGACCGTCTACCGCGCGCTCAGAGCCGGCGACGTCGTCCTCACTCTTGGTGCTGGTGATATCACTCGGGTGGCACCCGAGCTGGTCCGTTGGTTGAGCGCCGCCTGAGCCGGGTCGGCCTCGGCCATCCGCGCATTCGGCTTATTCTGCAGCTGGTCGGCGGGCTCGTGGTCATTGGCGTGATCTGGTATGGCGGGCCGAAACTGTTGGGCCGGCTGGAATTCTTCCGGATTCGGCGGGTGGAAATCGCCGGACTTCAGTATCTTGCTCCAGCCAAGGTGATGTCGGCACTGGAGCTGGACTCCCAGTCCAGCGTGTTCGATGACCTGGCAGACGCTGACCGCCGACTGAGGGCCGTGCCCGGCATCGAGTCAGCGGAGCTCCGGCGCCGGCTGCCGGGAACACTGGAGATCGCGCTAGTAGAAGCGGTGCCGGTGGCGCTCACGCCCCGGGCATCAGGTATGGCGCTGCTCGACTCGAGCGGCAAAGTACTGCCGTTCGATCCCGCGGCATCTGCTCCCGATCTCCCGATCGCGGCGACTCCCGATCGCGTGGTGGCCCGAGTTCTGGCGAGCGTGCAGGTGAACGACCCCGTGCTGTTTGCCCGGATCAGGGCTGCCTGGCGGGTACAGGACGATGTGATACTCGATCTCGACGGACGCAGGCTCTGGTTGGGCCCGGCGGCGACGGCGGAGGATATACGAGCGGTGATGGCGGTCGCGCAGGATCTCGCCCGGCAAGGGCGAAACTATCTGGAGCTCGATGGACGCTTCGCGGGCCAGGTCATCGTCCGTCGGGCGGGAGTATGAGCCACCAGCCCCAGCGGCTCGTCGCCGCCTTGGATCTCGGCACGACGAAGGCGGTAGCGGTGATCGCCGAGGTTACTGGTGATGCGCGGGATCCCGGTGCGAAGATCCTCGGACTGGGTGTGGAGCGCAGCGCCGGCATCCGGCGCGGAGTAGTTCGCGACATCGAGGAGACTACCCGGGCACTCGATAAGGCGATGAAGAGCGCCCAGCGTATGGCCGGCGTCGAGGTCGGCTCGATCTATTGCGGTTTGGCCGGGGAACACGTAGCGGGTCGCACGTCCCATGGCATGGTGTCGGTGACCGGGGACGAAATTCGCACCAGCGACGTCGCCCGGGTGAACGACATGGCGAGCAGCGTGAGCTTCGGGCGCGACCACGAGTTGCTGCACGCCATCCCCCAGGACTATCTGATCGACCAGCAGGGCGGCATCAGTGAGCCGATCGGGATGACCGGGTCCCGCCTCGAGGCCGAGGTCTATCTGGTGACGGTGCTGTCGAGCGTGCTCCAGAATATGCGGAAGTGCGTCGAGCGGGCTGGATACCACGTCGCGGAGTTTGTTCTCGAGCCGCTGGCGGCCTCCCTGGCGGTCCTTACGCCGGACGAAATCGAGCTCGGGTGTGCCATCGTCGAATTGGGCGGTGGCTCGACCAACGTGTCGATCTTCCACAGCGGCAAGATCCGTCACACCGGATCGCTGCCCTGTGCCGGGGGACACGTCACGGCCGACATCGTCCACGGTCTGCAAGTAACCCAGCACGATGCCGAGCGGCTGAAGGAGCGATACGGTGCGGCCTTCGAGCCGCTGGTGCCGGAGAGTGACGTGTTCGAGCTGCCCAGCACGCCGGGGCAGGGGGCTCGCAATGCCCAGCGACGGGTGCTCGCCCACGTCATGCACATGCGGCTCCAGGAAGTGCTCGAGTATGCGCTCGACGAGATCACGCGGGCTGGGTATCATCAGCGCTTGCCGGCCGGCGTCATCATCACAGGTGGGGGAGCTCTGGCACCCGGCATCGTGGAGCTGGCTCGCGAGGTGTTCGCGATGCCGGCGCGATGCGGCGTGCCGGGACAGCGGCTGCGCGGCCTGGCTGACAGCGTCGAGTCGCCCCGGATGGCGGTACCTGCCGGCCTGGTGCTCTACGGTGCCAGGCAGGTTGCGGTGAGTGGAGGGTTAGGCCCGGGTGGGCGGAAGTCACCGGCGGTCGAGAAAATGCTTGCTCCAGTGCGACGGTGGCTCCAGGACTTCTTCTGAGGCAGCCCGAGGAAACATGACATGATTTTTGAGCTCGAAGAGGGTGCGGCGCTGACCGCGCGGATGAAGGTGGTGGGCGTTGGTGGAGGCGGCGGTAACGCCGTCAATCGGATGATCGAGGATCAATTGGGCGGCGTCGAGTTTATTTCGGTCAATACCGACTCGCAGGCGCTCGCAATGTCCAAGTCCGACGTCAAGATCCAGATCGGACGCAAGCTCACCCGCGGGCTCGGCGCGGGCGCCCGGCCGGAGATCGGCCGGCAGGCGATCGAAGAGAACCGGGATGAGGTGCTGCATGCGGTTCAGGGCGCGGACATGGTCTTCGTGACCTGCGGCATGGGCGGCGGGACCGGCACGGGAGCCGCGCCGGTGGTGGCACAGATGGCACGCGAGGCCGGGGCTCTCACCGTCGGAATCGTCACCAAGCCATTCCTGTTCGAGGGGCGGCGGCGGATGAAGCAGGCGGAGGGCGGCATTAATGAAATGCGCAAAAACGTCGATACTATGATCGTGGTGCCGAACGAGCGCCTGCTCGCGGTGGTGGGGAAGGGAATCCCCTTCCAGGAGGCGCTGAAGAAGGCGGACGAGGTCCTGCTGCATGCAACCCAGGGTATCGCCAGCCTGATCACCTCGACCGGCATCATCAACGTGGACTTTGCCGACGTGCGAACCGTCATGCAAAACGGCGGGGCCGCGCTGATGGGCACCGGCATCGGACGCGGCGAAAATCGCGCGCTGGAAGCGGCCCAGCAGGCTATCTCCAGCCCCTTGCTCGATAACATCTCCATCGCAGGCGCCATGGGTGTCCTCATCAACATCATCGGCGGCGACGATCTGACCCTGGGCGAGACCACCCAGATCAACGATATCATCCACGATGCGGTGGGCGACGATGCCGAAATCATCTTCGGCGCCGGCAACGATCCTGCCATGCATGGCGAGGTCCGAGTCACGGTGATCGCCACCGGATTCGACCGGCCCGCTGTCGCCGATCAACCCGTCGGCCGGGTCTCGGGCGCGAGTGGTGTAATCAATTTCCCCTCGCAGAGACAGCGACCCTCCACTCCGGTTCAGCCGGCAACCCCGGTGATCACGCGGGCCCAGCCACGGATCCACCAGACTCCGGCTCAGGGCACACCGGCGGAATC